>CAIJTL010000143.1 GCA_903823545.1 uncultured Planctomycetaceae bacterium | reverse complement strand
GGCACCGGCACGCCCCGCATCTTCCGTGAGTTTCGTGTGTCCATGCGCAAACATATAACTCACATCACGCCCTGCGCAAAAAGCGTGCCGCCCCGATGGATAAAATGCTCGCCCCAGCAACCCGAGTGCCGAACAGTGTTGAGGCAGGCTCACTGGTGTGGGCCTGCCTTGTTTAGTTTTGGGTGAGTAGTTCGCCTTAAGTGGTCTCCGAGTCGATTACGACGACTTCATGATGATCTCTGATGGAGCTTCGACTTTGCGATATCCGAGGCTGCGGATCACTTCGAGTACCTCACTCCACGTCGGGAATGCTCGGCCGCTGCGGCGTTTGTAGGTGTCCATCGCGCTCATAAATTCGACTTCGTCTCCTGTGTAGTCTCGCTCACAGGTCGTCGGGTCAATTTGGCGACGCCGTTCGGTCTTTCGGCGAGCTTCGACGCGTCGCTCTTCTCCGGGGGGTTGACCTTGTGATGGAAAGCGGCGGCGGTCGCTCACGCGACGGTTTGCACCAAGCCGTTGTTCCACGACCAATTCCATGTCCAACGTGGCTGCGGGCATATTTTGCTCCGATGAAGGGAAAAACTGCACTGCCGGACGCCTCCGAGACGGGTCCGGTATCCGTGCCGGGAATGCCCCAAAGTGAGAGGCCAAACTCGACGTTGAACTTTGTCACACATCCGCAGACTCGGCAAATTGAGACGATCACGAAAGCCGTAATTCTTGAGTCCAATTTGTAGATGGCGCAGTCTCGCCGGTCGTATCGATTGCAACGTCTGAGCGACGCACTGCTCAAGTTTTGCTGTTTCGGCGAGCCAAACGAAAGCGACGGTAAGTCAAATCAGGAATTTGATGAACACAATCCGGTCGCAGGCATTTCGTTATTTGTCCGCTTGCCAGGCGGGTGTGACGAGCCCAGCAGTGAAACTGACCTCACTTGCCGCGAGTTTGACTGCCGCAAAACCGACATCAAAAGGCGTCAGCAATTCCGTCAAACGGTCGAGGTGCTGTCCCGCGTTTGTCGTCTCAATCTTTCTCCAGTATGCAAGTTGGCGGCTCAATGGTTCTCGATTGTCATGTACGAATTGACGAGCCAGCGACGCGTTAAGGAAGAGCCATTGAGGTCGGTCAGCAAAATGCCGCGAGCGAACTGAGTTGAAAAGCAACGTTGCGTCGAGTGATTCTGCTTTTGTTGGGGCTTGAGTCTTCGGGAACGAAGTGATCAATTGCGGATTTGTTGCAAGCAAAAGGTGTTTTTCTAAAACACCGAACGCAGGCCGATAAGGGGTGAGGCCGTCGAGCCAGCGAATGACCGACTCGCTCCCCAGTTTTCGGCGGATGATTGCTGGTGATTCAGGATTGTGGCTGTTGTGGCTCACTGCGGCGAAATTCAGCAATGCGGTCATTCCCGAATCGAGTGATTCACGGAATGTCGTTTGGTCAGTGTTCGCCGAATCATTTTCGGGGTTTGAAATCTCCCATGCGAAGACTGCATCGACTGGTCCAGATCTCTCGCTGAGCGTGATGCTCGGAACGACCGCCGCTCCCAAGACTGACTGAATGTGTGGTAAAACTTCTTCAAAGAGGTCGCGTCCTAAAATTCCGCGCGCTCCTATCGCGAACAATCGCCAATCGCGTTGGCTCCGCTCTGATTGGTCGAGCGTACTAATCCAGTTGAGTAATTTAGGATCGAGGTGAAATTCGCTTGCGATTAGCGAGTTGGCAGGCAATCGTTTGGCGAAATCACCTTTCACCTGTGAAGCCTGGACGACTCGTTGCCATACTTCAGGAATCCCTTCTGTTTCATGGTGAACGACGGCATGGAAGACAACACCATCGCGAAGTTCAATTCCGGCAGATAACCACTCCAATTTATTCCAAATACCAGAAACCCAGGCATCGGCTGGGGAGGCTTTTTGAAAGGTTGTGTCCCAGGCACGTGGGTTGATGATCGCTCTTATTGAACAGCCTTGAGGCAATGCCGCCGTTGCGGACTTGTATAAGGATGACGATCCAAGGCTGGGTGGGATGCTTGTGGGTGTATCGGCGTTTGACCTTGCCAAAACATTTCGAATTTGAGCTTCGCTTTCGCTGATTGCGAGTGTCCTACCAACTTTGGTGGTGAAGAGATCGGGACCCACTTTTCTGCCATCAATGACTTTGCGGCGACGTTGAAAACTTCGCCCATAAGCTGACATCGTCTGCACGTCGTGAGCCTCCAGTAGGTCCCAGAGACGTAACACACGATCCCACGAGTCATCTCTTTCTGCTCGTGAAAGCAAGATTGTATCGGGATTGCCGTTGGAATTTGGGGTGATCACCATCAAGACCGAATCACCAAAAAGTTCGGAGGTAAATCGATCGAGTGGCATGCCAATAAGGCCTTCGAGGGCGACCTTCCCGGCTTGAAGCTTGGCGTACTCTTGGCCCTCCTGCCACGACTTTACAAATGGCAATTCGGCCGACCGGCGAAACCAATTGGATTTGGGGATGGCATCAATTTGCTCTCGAAGCCCATTGATCTCAATACAGGCTCCGATGTCGGCTCCGACCAGTTCGACTAGTAACGGGGCGTCCGCGTTCGAATCGCGGCAAGTCAACGTAACGACTGCTAAGAAACTTGTGACAAAGCGAATGATGCAAGTCATGCGGAATCGGCTGCTGAAAAGTCGAATGGAGTTCACGTCGAAGAGTCCTGTGAAGTGAAAATACGGTCAAACAGAGAATCAACCGCGTCTCGAAACTCATTTCCCCATGGGGAAAGTGGTCGTGACAAGGCATCGGGAAATCCATTCATTGTGTCGTTGGACCGAAATGGAGAAGTCGTCTCCGTTGGTGGTAATAAGAAGTTGGCCGTTGAGACATGTTGTAAAGCCTGTGATGCCAAGGCTGAGTATGCTTCGCGAGCGTCATGGATCAGAACGTCAAGTTGTCGCTCAGTTGAACCCGTAGGCAATTGAGTTGGAGGTGATTGGTTTGCGATAACGCGGTTGCTATTTGCTGATTGCTGATGTGCTAATTGAGCGCTCTGCGATGTTCGCCAGCCAAAGGCAAACATCACACACACGGCGACCGCAGAGGCGACGAGAGCCGCCAATGCTGGTCCCATCGCAGTTCGTCGCTGGAGGGCATCCAAACCAACGCTGAATGGTGTTGCCACAGAATTCAGGGCGGACATTGATTGAATTGGCATCGTTGTTGGCGATGTCGTCTCTGCATCCGTACTTGCGTTGTAGGCTTTGATGACTTCGGCCGAAAAATCAAACGAAGGTTCCATCTCGCCCCACTGAGCCGTTACCGCGTCGATGAATTGCAGATGTTTCAATAACGTATGGCACGAGCCGCAGATTGACGCGTGCGCTGAAAGTTCTTCAGAGAAACATTGAACATGCAAATCGAATTGCGTCTGAATGTGCTCTTCAAATTCAAAACAGGTCATGATCGAATCTCTTCAGGTTGGTTCGAGCGAATTCGCACGAGGTCAACTGGGCTGAAACCCTCGTTGTTGCAGGCGTTCTGCGATTTCTTTACGAGCTCGGTGTAGCCAGATTTTTATGGTCCCTTCTGGGCGTTCCAAAATCTGAGCGACTTCCTCCACTGATAAATCTTGTTGATAAAACAATACAAAACACTGGCGATACTCGTGACGTAATGTGAGCAATGCGTTTTGGACCTCTTCAGCGTCGTCCTGAGGTTTTGAAACGTGGCGCTCCGGAAGAAAATCGGCATCCAAGTCACAAGGGACCGGTCGGCGGCCTCGTTCTTCCAGATGTGTTCGACAGCGATTGGCTGCGATGGTCAATAACCACGGCCGCAATGGGCGAACTTGGTCCCATTGATGCAGTTTGCGAAAAGCACGCAGAAAGACTTCTTGAGCGACGTCTTCGGCGTCTTGTCGATGCCCAAGCATGCGCACGCAAATGCTGAAAATGAGCCCCTGAAATAGCTCGACGAACTTTCGCTGACTCGCGTAGTTGCCATTCAGGCAACTTTGAACTAGTTCGACCTCGCTGCCGTCCACGGTCAACCTGGCGTCCCGTTGTCGAATTGTAATGGTCGAAAAAACGTCACCGCATTGACGCGATTCGGACTTGCTTACCTGAGAACCGAGGATTTGGTTTCAGGGGATTTGAAACCTTCGCATTTCATCCATTGTCAAACCATTTGAAAGACGCATCAGATGCGGAGAGCGTGACTGATGCAACGAGCACCGGAGGTTTTCGAGCACATCGCCAAGTTATTGGTGGAAGTGCTATTCCGAAACTTGCAACTCAGGATTTGAGCACGCAAATGCGGGCGTTCGGTGCTTTTCGCGGAGTCCGTATGGGCATCAACGCTGAATGTATTCTTTGGCCAATTGTCGTGCGAATTTGAACGCATGCTTTATCGTGTTTGTTCGCAGCTCAATTTGCTCCTCAGAGAAGTTGCGAGTTCCTTCACTGGTTGGCAGGCCAGCCAAGTTTATTGCGAGTGGAAGTAAGTCCAAAAACTCGCGATAGCGGCGTTGTTGATCTGCGGCAGCTGCTGCGGGATTTGGTTCTGACATCGCGATTACTCCTCTGCTCAACTTTTCGAGTGTGCCGTCTTTAAGTGCACTTCTAAGAATTAGTTCGTAACACCGTATCCAAGGCGCTCAGGTAGAAAATGCCACCTGATGTGTTTTTTCGATGTTACTAACTTCGGTTCATGTACTTTTTGATGATATCTGCTGCCAATTGGTTTGGCTTCACCTGTGGTGGTGCAGGTGGTTGTCCCTCTGCAGCAGGAGCCGCTGGAGGTGGTGGTGGTGGTGGTGCCTTAACTCCAGTTTCTTCTGGAGGTGGCAACCTTGTCGGTGGTGCAACGGCTGCGTTGATTGTGGAAGACGGCTCTTCTTCCAGTTCTGGCAGCTCGTTTTGAACTGGCATTGGCGGTGCCGCGAACTGAGATGCCATCATCGCCTGCTGATGGGCCATTTGTTGCTGCGCGAGTTGTTGTTGATACGCCAACTGTTGTTGATACGCAGGATCAACATACGGCTGCGGCATGAAAGGCTGTTGTGGCATGCCGTATGGATTTGGCATGTACTGCGGAGCGTAATTTGCGAATGGAGCCTGCATATATTGCGGTTGTGGATAGCCGGGAGGCATCATCCCTGGCATACCGTAGGGTTGTTGCATCCCAGGCACGCCGGACATTCCTTGTGGAGCTGCTGGCATCACCGGTGGCATTGGTGGTGCCACCGGCTGGGCAGGAGCAATGGGCTGATTGGCAACTAGAGACTCTGCTTGTACAGCAGGAGCCAACACAGGCAACTCTGGAGTGGTTGGTGTTTCAACTGGCAGAACAGGAGGGCTGATTTGTGTGGAGTCGGCGCTGAGAATTCGGGTTTCGCCACTTGCCTCATTCAAACCGCCAAGGATTTCGGTTGGACCAACATCAACCATTGTCTGGTTGCCAACATCCGAATTTTCCGGAGTTTCCGCGAGATCGCTCAGCAAGAAACCGGTGCCGGACTCCGACAGAGATGATGTTGCAACGCGAGCATGTTGAACGGCCTGCGCCTTTCCCTCGATCACAATTTCAAATTCGAGTTTTCCAATCAGAACTCGATCATTGGGTTGCAGGACAACTTGGCCTTGGACTCGCTGACCATTTACGAATGTGCCATTTGTGCTTCCAAGATCGCGTAAGCGGATGCCATAGTCGTCGATCGAGAAGACGCAATGATGGCGGCTGACTGACTCACTTGTAGGACGCAACTGGCAATCTTGCTCTCGCCCCACCAGGAATTTCTTTGCCTGTAAAGGGATGAGGGATCCGTGTTGCTTCCCTCCAATAACTTTTAATTCTGCCTTCAGCATGACGCTCACTCCTGACACATCGTCAGACACGCAATTGAGTAGGATCGAACTCGACGCATACGGCAACGGCAACCGAAGACCGCTTGCGAGCGAGGTGACGATGAAAGCGAAAACGCTCAAACGTCGCAACTGAACTGACTTCCGGAAAATACCGAACGCAATGTTAGATGTGGTAATTTTGCGTTACGGGGGATAACCGTTGATTGGCTAGAGAACACTACTCCTGCGTTTTGTGACTGTCAATCAGGGTTATCCGGAATGTCATCGCAGGCGATTGACAATCCGGTACTTGCAGGAAGTTTAATCTGGCACACAGTTGATTGTATTAGAAGCGGCCAGCCGGACGGATCGAGGAAGCTCGGTGATTTCAGTAGCATTTCCAAGTACATTGGCAATTCTTCGGCCCATTTCAATGGTGTCGTCAGGTGACCATTGAAATGAATCAAAGAGGTCGTGTAACCCAAGCAATTCCGGTGCGAAGTCGGAGCGTTGCAACAGTAAACTTCCGTGCTGGAGCACTGCTCCACGTCGTCGTCGTTGTGCGCTTCCTAAAACTTTGTGTCCCCGTACGACGAGGTCAGGCGATGCCTCTCGGAGAAAGCAAAGGAATGGCTCCACATCGTTCTTGAGATCGTGGCCCCGGGGATGCACGTCGATGTTTTTTTCGCGCAGCAATTCGACGAAGAGTGTGTGAACTAAGTCGTAGAGTTGCGAAGGCTGCTCTGCCAAGGCATGTCCAGAAGGGACTACGCACGAGTAGGTTTGCTCTTTGTCGTGCAAGATTGCTCCGCCACCGGAAAGTCGTCGGACACCTGGTAAGTGTCCGAATATCGTGGCAGATTCGCGTTCTTCCGGTTTCTGAAAATATCCGAGGGAGATGGTCGGTTCTGCCCACCGATACAGCCGGACGAAAACGGCTCGTGTCCGTAATGACTCTTCGAGTAGCGCGGCGTCGACGGCCATGTTCCACGCACCGGAATGCGGCGGATCGTCGAGAATCAACTGGACGGGAGGGGTCATGGCTTCCAACTCAGCACGAGTTGCCGACCAGCTTGAACCTCATTGGGCCGTGAAACTGGAGTCGCGTGCGGCGCATCGTGAAGAAACTCTGACGACTCACCAAGGATTTCGCGAATCGCGTCGGCGAACGCGTCGAGCGTGGCCTTCGATTCGGTTTCGGTGGGCTCAACCATCATGGCTTCGGGAACGACCAGCGGGAAATAAACCGTCGGTGCATAGAAGCCAAAATCCAGTAATCGCTTGGCGATATCCAACGCAGAGATCCCTTTTTCGTTCTTCGGCTTTTCAGCGGAAGCGACGAACTCGTGCATGCATCGCTCGCCGTGGGGAACCGGCAGCAAGTCGAGCAGCTTTTCTCGCAGGTAGTTCGCGTTCAAGACCGCTTGTTCGGAGACCGCTTTGAGCCCTGCGGCACCGAGCGTGCGGAGGTAACAGTAGCCACGGAGCAGAATTCCGACGTTTCCAAAGTGGCTACGAACGCGACCAACACTTTTCGGTGGCGTGTTGAGTCCGTAACGGGCTCCTTCAGATGATTCTGTTTTCGTAACGACCGGTCCTGGCAAGTAATCCGCCAAGAAGTCTCGAACGGCGATCGGTCCAGCACCAGGGCCGCCGGAGCCGTGCGGGCCGGTGAAGGTTTTGTGGACATTGTAGTGCATCATGTCGCCACCGAAGTCGCCGGGGCGAGTGATGCCGAGGATTGCGTTCATGTTCGCACCGTCGATGTAAACGAGACCGCCAACGTCGTGCAGCATCTGTGAAATCTTCGGAATGTCTCGCTCGAAGATGCCGAGTGTGTTGGGGTTCGTGATCATGAAGACGGCAGTGTTCTCGTCAAGCTGCGCCTTCAGTTCGTCCAAGTTCACGAGCCCGTTTGGGGTGTCCTTGAGTTGTATGCACTCAAAGCCGGCGATGGCGGCACTCGCTGGATTTGTTCCGTGAGCACTGGCTGGGAACAGCACCTTCGTTCGCTTTTCGCCGCGATCATGGAAGTATGCTGCGGCGCAGAGCAGGGCGGTCATTTCACCGTGAGCTCCCGCTGCTGGTTGCAGTGAGACGGCAGGAAGTCCCGCGATTTCGCCGAGCATTTGTTGCAGTTCGTAGAGTGCCGCGAGCATTCCTTGTTGGCTCGCTTCGTCCTGATACGGATGCAGATCAACGATTCCCGGCAGCGAGCAAAGCCGTTCGTGCCGCTTCGGGTTGTACTTCATCGTGCAACTGCCGAGCGGGTAGAAGTGCGTATCAACCGACATGTTCAACGTGGAGAGATTCGTGAAATGTCGAATGACGTCCGGTTCTGTCAGTTCCGGTAGCGGAGGCGATTGAGTTGTGAGTTGGTGACTCGGAAGCAATTCGTTCATCGTCCGATGCGGGACGTCGCACGCTGGATAAATCGCCGCGCGTCGTCCCGGTTCCGAAAGTTCAAACAGCAAATTCGTTGCTTGTCGATTCCGCATCATCAATGCCTTTCCGCCATGAGTGGCAGGGGAAGTTTAGTCGGCCGAATCTCTCTGCGAAACCAAGTGCCGAAGCTATCTAATCACGCCGCAGCTTTTGATGACACGTCGTCGCTCATCAATTCTTTCGGAACAGTTTCTGAAATCTCATTCCTTCGACCTCCGCAACGATCAGGTTTCCTTTTGCGTCGAATCCCAGCATGTGAGGCAGTCCAAATTCGCCGGGTGCTTTTCCTTGCTTGCCCCAGCGTTGCTGGATTTTGCCTGATGCATCCAGACGTAAAATCTGATGAGCCCGAGCGTCCGCGACAAAGAGTTGACCATCGCCATTGATCGCGAGGCCATACGGTGCGAAGCCTTTCCATTCTGCCAACCAGTGACCTTCATTGTCGAAGATTTGAATGCGATCGTTCTCGCGATCGCCGACTAACAATCGGCCTTGTGCATCGATCACGATTGAGTGGGGAATATTGAATTCACCAGGCTTTGCACCAGGTCTTCCCCAAGAATGCAGTAAGCGCCCTTCGGCGGTGAATTTCAATACGCGAGTGTTACCGTAGCCGTCGGTGACGAACACTTCGTCTTTCGGACCAAATGCGATGTCGGTGGGGCGATCGAATTCGTCGTCGCCCGTTCCCGCTTTGCCGGTTCCTAACGCGAGCAGCAGTTTTCCCGTGGGATCAAACTTCAGCACACGATGTCGGCCGATGTCCGTGACCCAAACATTGTCGTGACGATCGACTCGCAAGCCGTGAGCCGTACCGATCAAGTCATCGCCCCACGATCGCAGAAGATTTCCGTTCGTGTCGACGCACAGAAGCGGATGTTGGCCGCGGTGCAGCAAATAGATTTCCCCCTTGCTGTTCGTTGCCACTGCGGAGCAGCGCCCCAGCGAATAGCCAGCAGGCAATTTGAGAAACTCACCGGCTGGTTCAAAGATGATGTCTTCGGCTCGCGTCGTTTGCCCGAGCACGCACATCAGACAGAACATCGCTGCGGCAAATAGCCGCGTGATTTTGTATGGCATGGTTCGGTTTCCTGTTTTGCGATTGTCGACTGTGGAGCTCGCCGCTCGTGTGGCTGTTTAACCGCAACGTCATGGCGCGGGCACGCACGCTGATGGCGTCGCGGTTAAACATTTCTATTGGCT
>CAIJTL010000142.1 GCA_903823545.1 uncultured Planctomycetaceae bacterium | reverse complement strand
TGATCAATCTGACCTAACAGCACGCCCCTTCCTGGAAGATTACCTTGCTCGTTGGCCAATGCTGGGAGCGATCGCGCAACTGCCACTGACTTCGATCATTCATGAATTCCGCCTGCGATGTGATGTCGGCGATTCGCCAGAACTCGATGAATACACCCGCCGCTTTCCAACGAACGCAGTTGCTCTTCGAGAGGCATTGCAGTTGGAGGTGGCTGATCGAGTCCTCGTTTCAACAGAGACCGAACAAGCCGATGCTGCGTCAACGAGTACTCCAGGTAACGATGGCAGCGACGTGACGTTGTCAAAGTCTAAGCTGTCACGAAAGCTCGCGCCGGGAGAATTACTCGGTCGATACCGCGTGCTTTGGCCAATCGGCCACGGCGCAATGGGGATCGTTTATTTGGCATACGATCCCGACCTCGATCGGCAGATCGCGTTAAAGATCCCGTTCCTCGAAGGGAGCCATGCTGAGAGGTTGGCTCAACGATTTCGACGAGAAGCCAAGCTGACCGCCTCCTTGCGGCATCCGAATATTTGCCGTGTCTTGGACGTCGACCAGCAGAACGGAATCGACTTCCTGACGATGGATTACATCGAAGGGACATCGCTCGAAACGCTGTTAAAATCTGGGCCACTGCTGCCGGTCGCTCGCACGGCTCAGATCGTTCGGAAAGTCGCACTCGCACTCCAGGAAGCGCACCGAGCAAGAATCATTCATCGCGACATCAAGCCATCGAACATCTTGATTGATCGACAAGGCGAACCGGTGCTGACGGACTTCGGTCTCGCTCGCCGTTCAGAAATTGATGAGTCGGAGCAGACGCGGCCCGGTGAATGGCTCGGAACTCCAGCGTATATGGCACCGGAACAATTCAGCGGCAACTCGGACGACGTCAGTCCGTCGTGCGATCTCTTTAGTTTGGGAGTCGTCCTATATCGGCTGCTGACCGGACAACGACCGTTTGGTGATGGGCATCGAGCCCAAGAAATCGTCAGCCGAAAGACTCCCGAATCGCCGACGAAGTTGCGAGCGGCTATTCCAAACGAGCTGTCTGAAATCTGTCTGCGTGCGATGCGGTTCGATCCAAAGGAGCGATTCGATAACGCGGGCGATTTTGCGGCCGCTCTCGAACCATTCACTTACGACTCCGTTGTGATCGAATCGGGTTCTACGGCGGTGTTTGGTTCCACGCAGAAGAATGCAACGTCCGTGTCACGAAATCGAAGCCGCGCGTTTGCTGTCGCGATTCTATCGTGTGCCATCGTTGTCGTTGCTGCGACGGTCGGTTGGAAGTCGATGCAAGACGAGAATGACACCGCTGCGAAGTCAAACGGCAGCACGAGCATCGCAGCAAAGCCAACAACTTCTTGGCGAGCCGATTCGCGAAACATTCCACGAATTGAGGTACACGTTCAAAAAGCGGAGCAACAGCGTGACTACGTTCTGCTCGACGCTGGGTTCGGTGAATTGCACGACAAGGACAAAATTCAATTTCACGTGACGCTCGATGAACCCGCCTACGTTTGTCTGTGGTACGTCGACGCTGACGGCGTGGTGAAGCAACTTTCGCCCGCTCGATTTGAAATCCCGCAACCGACATCCGAGATTTGGGAACCATCGTTGGCAGGACGTAATGAACTTCAAGTGATGCACGTGCTGGGCGGGCACGCGGGATTGGAAATGGTGGTCGCAGTCTCATCGCCAACTC
>CAIJTL010000141.1 GCA_903823545.1 uncultured Planctomycetaceae bacterium | reverse complement strand
TTTCTGGCAACGGCTGAGGACGGAGTGAAATGGTGGGAGGGAGGTTCTATCGAGCCATTGCGGCCAACCCAAGTCATCTCGCTGTGTTTCGTGACGCGGCTTAAAGTCTGCCCGCTAGCTCGCGAAGCTCATTGGCCATTTGGCGAAGTGTTTTAGGTTAGACATGTCAAACAAAATGACCTGCGGTATCAGGTCACGAAACGAAAACGTTACGGAGGACAACAACATGAATCAGTATCTCTCGCACATTTCTGGAAGCCGCTTGGCGATGTTTCTATTGGGTGCAACATTGGCTCTGGGCTTCACATTTTCAGCCCACATGCTTTCGACGGCGATCGTGAGACTCAAGCACGAGAACACGATCAAAGTCAAAGGGACCGCTGATAAGACGATTACATCGGACTCGGCCAAGTGGAGCGTTTCGTATTCCGTACGATCGGCGAACTTACAGGATGGATACACCGAACTGGAAAAGAGCCGAGAGATCGTCAAAAAGTATTTGGCTGACGCAAAGGTCCCGGAGTTGGAATGCACCTACGTCGCGATCTCATCCAACCCACAATTCAAAAAGGATGCGAATGGCTTTGTTACGAACGAAGTCGAGTTCTACGTTTTGAATCAATCAGTCCAAGTGAAATCAAAGGACGTGAAACGCATTGAAGCGTTATCGGATAGCATCACCGAGCTCATCAAAAGCGGAGTGGATCTACACAGCAACGCTCCCGCATTTCTCTATTCCGGGCTTGAGCAACTCAAGCTCGAACTTCTGGGGACTGCAACGCAAAACGCCTATGACCGTGCGAAGACGCTTGCTGAAAACAGTCATGGGAAAGTCGGTGGTTTGAGTTCCGCTTCACAAGGCGTTTTCCAAATCACGCCGGTCGATTCCACCGATGTTTCTGATGGTGGCGAGTACGACACGTCAACGATTGAGAAGAAAGTCAAAGCGGTCGTGACTCTCGAATTCAGCATCGAAAAATAACGGTAAACCGCATCGTCAATCGTTTTGATCTCCCTTGCCGTCAAAGCTGTCACACGTGGCTCAGGAGTGCTCTTGATAACCCTACAAGCCAAAGACAACTAAGCTGAAAACCCTGATTTTCGACCCTCTCCTCGCAACGGTAATCTACGCCTGGTTAATCAATAACCTTTCTGTGAGGTCGGTGCTGGGGGGACTCTTCGCCGATCTGTATGTGACTCTCTCTCAAAGGAAATCGATATGTTGTTCCGATCCTGGTTACGCGGTTTGTCATCACGGCCTTCTCGTCGCTCTGTTCGTCGTCAAGCGATTCAAATTGAGTCGTGTGAAACTCGGGTGATGCTGACAATCTCTAGCACGTTCTCGGGAGGTGTATTGACCGTCGCGAGTAGCGCAGCGGATACGGTAGTACTGGGAGCAGATATCAATGGCAATGTCACGCTGAATGGCGGAACGTTGAGCGCCGATATCGGTGGTTCCAACGCCAGCGTCTTGGCCGCGAATGTCACATCGTTGGTTGTTAATGGCGGAACGGGAAACAACGCCATCAATCTGAGCGGCGTGACGGCGGCGACCTATACGAGTTTGACTCAGGTTTCGATTCACGGTGGAAACGGAAACGACACCATCACGGGGAGCGACTTCGCTGAATTGATTACAGGGGACAACGGCAACGACCGAATCATCGGAAACGGCGGAGCAGACACATGCACTGGCGGTTCCGGCAATGATCGAATCTCAGGGAATGTTGGCAACGACAGTATTGATGGCGGTGCCGGGAACGACTCACTCACAGGCGAAGAGGGGAATGACGAGATCATTGGCGGAGATGGAAACGACACCGCGTCAGGTGGCGTTGGCGATGACGAAATCTCGGGAGGAATCGGCAACGACTCACTCTTGGGAGAAGCGGGTAGCGATGACATCGCGGGCGGCGACGGCAACGACAACGTCAATGGCGGCGACAACGGCGATCACCTCACCGGCGGCAATGGCAACGACAAAGTTCTCGGTGGAACTGGTGACGACTCCATCACCGGTGATGCGGGAGCCGACTCGCTGCAAGGAGATGATGGCGCCGACACGATTGATGGTGGTGCGGCACGCGACACGGTCAGCGGCGGCACTGGTGACGACAGCCTCAAAGGAGGCGAAGACAATGACATCCTCAATGGTGATGCCGGTGACGATGACCTCTTTGGCGAAGGTGGCAACGACACAGTGAATGGCGGCGCGGACGACGATTCGCTCGTCGGTGGACTTGGCAACGACAGCGTGTCCGGTGGCCTCGGCAACGACAAGCTCGACGGAAATGACGGGCTTGATCGCTTAAGAGGTGAAGCAGGAGATGACTCCTTAAGCGGCGGAAATGACAACGACGTCCTGAGTGGCGGCGGTGGTGATGACTCGGTCGATGGAGGTTCCGGCAGAGATAACGCAACTGGCGAAGATGGCGACGACTCTCTCTTTGGTGGAGATGATGCGGATACGATCTCTGGTGGTAACGGCAACGACAGTGTTGAAGGAAATCTCGGAAACGACTCGCTGGTTGGCGATTCCGGAAATGACATCGTCGATGGCGATGACGGCGCAGACACCGTTAACGGCGGTGTTGGTGACGACTCGCTTCGTGGCGGTTCGGAGAATGATCGAATCCTCGGTGGCGTTGGAACGGATTCGTTGGACGGAGAAGCAGGAGACGACAGCCTCACCGGAGACGATGGCGATGATTCGATCCACGGCGGTGACGACGACGATTCGGTCAGCGGGGGTCGAGGCAAAGACGACCTCTTCGGTGACTTGGGGGATGACTCGGTCAACGGCGACACCGGCAACGACGACGTGAGCGGCGATGATGGCGACGACTCAGTCAGCGGCGGCGGTGATCGTGATCGAGTTCGTGGTGGTCGAGGACGAGACCGACTGCGGGGTGATGACGGCGACGACAACCTCGATGGCGGCGATGACGACGACGATATCGACGGAGGCAACGGCGACGACCAAGTCAGTGGTGGGCGCGGACGAGATAACGTGCGGGGCGGAAGCGGTCGTGACGTCCACAATCGCGACGATGACGACGCAGGTGATGATCGTGGCTCAAGCGACGATGACCTCGAAGACGCGCTCACATTTGCTTCGACGCTGACGCGCCTGAGTGGCGTCAACAGCGGAACCGGTTCCGCCGAATATGGCCTGTCGATTGATGAAGACATCGAAGTGGAGTTCGAGTTGGAAATCGAAGGGGCCGCTGCCGGGACTTACAATGTGCTCGTCGATGGAATCAATGTCGGCCAGATCGTGGTCAACAACTTGGGACGCGGAAAGATCGAGTTGAAGTCCGATCCAGATGTGGATGAACTGCCGCTTCCCAGCAACTTCCCGAACGTGGCCGAAGGGAGCACTATACTCGTTCAAGGCTTGATGCAAGGAACGTTCGGAGCGCCTGTCGCAGGCATCGGTGGCAGTGGTGGCGACGAGAATGAAACGGAAGCCGCATTTGCAGCCGCACTCAGCGGAGTCTCATCGGCTCACGGTACGGCGACGTTCGATGTTTCCATCGACTCCGATGTCGAGAAGGAATTCGAGATCGAAGTCGAAGACGCGGCCAACGGAACCTACAACGTGCTCGTCAACGGCCAGAACGTTGGCTCAATCATCGTCAGCGGTGGCGAAGGCAAACTGAAGTTCTCCACCGATCCAGAAATCGACGAACTTTTGTTGCCCGTCAACTTCCCCGATGTGACCGACGGCGTGACCGTGGCCATCGAAGGACTCGTATCAGGCACGTTCGCTGCGGTTGCCGTGGTGAATTGACGTTGAAAGAAGCTTTTCCCGATTGGCAGTCGCAAACTTCGATCATCCAGACGTAGTTTGCTTGGAACGGCAGTGAATCAAACTCTAGGGAGCGAATGCGGGCAACCCATTCGCTCTCTAATCTAAATTCACTGTCATCCTTTGCCACGTCTTCACCAAGGATCATTTACCAATTCATTCGCCGACGATCTGCTTCAGCAATTCGGCCAGTCGGTATCCCGCCAAAGTGACTCGACGGCGAGCGAGTTTGTTCGCGGTGAATTCAGCACCTTGCGGCAGGACTGGGACGTCGTCGTTCGTTATGCGTCGCCGATCGAGGTCGTCTGACAGTGCAAACGACAGATGGCCATCGCGATAGACGGTCGCTTTCGCAGCGGCATAGCTTTCCGCAGCCCACTGCTTAAAGTCGCGATGTTCGGCGAACTCGGGCAGTTGATCCGACTTCAAGTGCGGATCGTGAGTCAGCATTTCGGCCAAGCCTTGCACGGTTGGATAATGTGAATCGGTCCCCATGCGGTCGTCCCAAAAGCCATGCAGCTTGTGAGGCGGTGCGCCGATGTGCGAGCGGATCACCACCATATTTCCCCCGAGGTCCGAGTGAGCACCCTTCGGGAATTTCATTTCATCGACGAGCGTCGCCACATGCAGCGGTTGATGCAAATCGCCCATCAAATGAAACAGCCAGCAGAGCCGCACCGCTTTATTCTCATCATCAGAGATTCCAGCCACTCGGTCAGTATCGGCCGCCGCGTCTCCCTTGAGCACGTTCATCGACAGTTCGAGTTGCTCCAGAATGTGAGTCGGGTTGTCCCCCTCTCCGAGCAATGCTTGAGCAGGCAACGCCGACTCATTCTGTCCGGCGTGATACGGAAAATTCACGTAATGCCACGGCCCACGATGAAATTTGTGAATGGGATGAGTCGCGATTTCGTCGCGAGGGAATTTCTTCGGAGCACGCACGTGATCGCTCCAAACTGCCGCTCGCAGAAACATCCATTCGTTTTCAGAAACTCCGTCGGGACGATCCTTCAACAGAATCGAATCGCGATGCGGATGCTTACTCAACAACTTCGCGACCGTTTGTCGCTGCCGATCGTTCAATCGTTCGTAGGCAATCTTCGCCACGGTCAGATGCCCGGCATCATTCCAGGCCCACAACTGCGTCGCCCAACAAGCCACGGCTAACACGAACAAGATTCGCAATGCGATTCGTTTCACAATGACCCCCTTGTTAAATTTCCGAACGTTCTATTGGGGAGATGATAGACGCCGAATGCGAGCCGCTCCTGAACGATTTGTGTTGGAACCTGTGGCGCACGCGGCCGCGCGTGCGGGATCGGCGGCCGAATCCAACGCACGCGAGTCGCTTGCGCGACAAAAATGCGGCGAGCCTTTTTACTTCTTCCCCGATTCCGGAATCGTCTTGCGTTGCCGAGCAATCCGCGCGAGTTCGTCGGGAGCGAACGACAGCACGCCGTTCTTCCGGATCGCACGAACCTTCCCCATGTCGACCATCGCTTTGATTTCGTTCTCAGGCATGCCTAACGCGGCAGCCGCCTCACGGAGTGTCTTCATCGGTAACGGCATGAGCAGAGCCTTCAATCGGATGTGAGAGCCACCGTCGAGCTCCCGTGAGTCAACGAGGCGGCAACAGTCTCAAGAACGTGCGAAACGGTAAAGCGGAGCGTGACGGACTTCAATCGGCCACCAAAACAAATGCGGATCGCTTTTCCCATTCCAGCAGGATTACCAAAAGCAAAGACCTCCGAAGTCGCAATGACATCGGAGGTCTTCGAGGATGAACAAGATACGCGGGATAAGTTGCCAGTTGCGGATTATCTTCGCTGCGGGCTATGTGGCCACATTTCAACCGGAGCCTGCGTTTGAGTGTTGCTGGCATTCCACGAAGAACTTTGTGTGTTCCATGCCGGAGCCGACGAATTCCAACTTGGAGCAGGTGCATTCCAATTTGCTGCCGAGCCGTTGTTCCAAGCCGGTGGACCTTGGTTGAACGGCACCGAATTCACTCCACTGCTAGTCGGTGCGAAGGACGACGTCGTTGGACTTGGCGTTCCCGATGTGATCACAGGGCCGTTGTAGTTCTGGACCATCGGTGGACCGTAGCTTGGGTTTGGTCGTGACATCGTTTGGTTATGTGGCTGATACGACACTTGTTGCAAAGCAGACTGCTGCCGCAATTGTTCTTGCAACACAGCCATACGAGCTTCAAGTTCCAGTCGCTGCTGAGTTTGTTTTGCGGTCTCTTCCGAGAGCTTGGTTTGGAGGCCGGATTTTTCCCGCTTCGTTTTTTCTAGATCAGCCATCAACTGCTTAACTGTTTCATCCTGTGCTGTAGGTCGCGTTGATGTGCCCGTCTTCTTGCTCGCGAGCTGCGACGATCGTGAACTAGCTCCTGTATTTGGCTTGCGCGATCCAGTGGCTCCTCGAGAACGGGCCGCTTGCTGGCTTGAGGTCGATGGCTTGCGGGTGCGAGAAGATTGCTCGTAATCGCTCGGGGCTGGTGGAACTGTTAGGCCATCTGCATCTGAGCTACCTGACGAATCTGCCGGAAGATCGTGGGAATAGGTTGCGCGCCCCGAAACCGCCCGATCTCTTACGAACCAACGCGGGCCGCTCTGGCAACCAACGAGGCTCAACATCAATAAGCACCAAGCCATTGCCCGCATGGCAATACCCTCCGAGCAGCTCGCACTCCGTCGTGAGCCGAGTTTCGATACAGTCGCCAAGTAGACCGACATTGAGGCCGACCGGCGGTCATCGGTCGTTATCGGGCAGAGCGACCGGCATGTTGAGCCGGTTCAGCAAGATCACTCCGATCGTCACGGATCGGTGATTCAATGCGATCACAGCTTCCACAATCAATTCAGCTTGCCATGATGAGCGGCCAACTTGTTGTTCTTAAAGACGGAACCTTCCCTAATCGTATTCAACAAACAATTTCTGGCGGCTCGATCCGGTTGCCTCGTATTGGCCACTCCTGATGAGTACGTTTCTTCGGTTGCGATATAGCCGAGATGTTGACGGCCCAAAATAAGAGGAGCATTCCATGCGAGCGCAGTTTGTCTTGTGTGCGGTCCTATCACTGAT
Source organism: uncultured Planctomycetaceae bacterium (assembly GCA_903823545.1). Lineage (GTDB taxonomy): Bacteria > Planctomycetota > Planctomycetia > Planctomycetales > Planctomycetaceae > SXKJ01. Next base: position 3,219 of record CAIJTL010000141.1, on the reverse strand, counting down.
ACCACTTTTGGTTGCAGGTGCTGAGCCGCGCCCAGGTGATGAGGCGATTGAAAAGTACTTGTCCGGTGAGGCACGGCTTGTCAGCCAGAATGTGCTGGCGAATGTCGAGACACGCGAGCAGTGGGAAGGCCGACGAGAGGAATTGAAGCGGCAGTATTTCGACATGCTTGGACTGTGGCCGTTACCAGAGCGAACTCCGTTGAACGCGAAAGTCACAGGCAAACTTGAGCGAGAGGATTTCACGGTCGAGAAGCTGCATTACCAATCGAAGCCGGGGTTGTACGTGACCGGCAATTTGTATCTGCCGAAATCCACAAAGAACGGAGAACGCCTGCCAACAGTTCTTTACGTCTGTGGACATTCCGGAAAAGGGCGTGACGGCAATAAGACAGCGTTTCAGCAACACGGGATGTGGTTCGCAACTCACGGATACGCCTGCTTGATCATCGACACTTTGCAACTTGGCGAGGTCGCGGGAATTCATCATGGCACCTACAACCAAAATCGATGGTGGTGGCAGGCCGCCGGGTACACGTCGGCTGGCGTCGAATGTTGGAACGGAGTCCGCGCGATCGACTATCTGCTCACACGCCCCGAAGTTGATCCTGATCGAATTGCGGTGACAGGAATCAGTGGCGGCGGTGCGGCAACCTTTTGGATCGCAGCAGCCGACGAACGAGTGAAGGTCTGCGTCCCCGTCAGTGGTATGAGCGATTTGCAGAGCTATGTGACTGACAAAGTCTGCAACGGGCATTGCGACTGCATGTTTCTTTACAACACATATCGCTGGGAATGGACGACAATCGCCGCCCTGATCGCTCCTCGGCCGATGCTGTTTGAGAACTCCGGTCACGACACGATCTTTCCCATGCCAGCAAATGAGCGCATTCGCGAACGTCTCGCGAAAGTTTACGGTTGGTACGAAAAGGCGCCGGGGGATCTGTTCGACATCGGAATCACTCCAGGCGGCCATAGCGACAACGTCGAACTACGATTGATGGCATATCGTTGGATCAACAAACACTTCAAAAAGGAAAACTCTGAAGTTGCCGAACCACCACTGCCACCGTTCGAAGGGAAGCAACTGCGAGTTTTCCCGGAAGAGAGCGATCTTCCGAAGGACAGTCTCAATGCAAAGATTGATGAGACCTTCGTCGCGCGAGGAACACCGAAAACGCCGACGACGAAGGATGAGTATTCAAAGTGGTCGAAGCAGCTTCGCGACGGACTTCTCAATCAATCATTCCGTGAATGGCCCGATCAAGTTCCAGACGCTTCAGTCCGCGAACATCGCGACAACGGCCTGATCGTGTTGAGCACTGACGATGATGTGGTCGTTGTCGCTGCTCACCATAAACTCAAGAAGAAGGGCGAACGGTCCGCAGATAAGCCAGAACGAATTTGGCTGGTCGTCCTGAATGCTGATGAGCCAGAAGGGAAACTTCCGGAGTGGGCAAGCGGTGTGATTCCGGAAGGCCAGGCGACCGTCGTGCTCAGCCCACGAGGTTGTGGAGAGTCGTTCGGTTGGATTCGCAAAAATCCTCCGAATTATGTCGAGCGCGCTCATGTCCTGCTTGGTCGAACGGTTGATGGTGGTCGAGTTTGGGATGTGCAATCGGTCGCTCGGTGGCTGCACGAAGCTGAAGGAAACGAGTTGTCGATTGGAGTTGTTGGCAAAGGAGCCGCCGGAGTCATCGGAGCTTATGCGGCTTTGTTCGAAACCAGCATCGCCGAAGTCACGCTGGTCGATCCGCCGACTAGCCACGTCAGCGGCCCGATCTATTTAAACGTGCTCAAAGTGCTGGACATTCCCGATGCCCTTGGCCTCCTCGCACCACGACACGTCAATCTGATCAACGCCAAAGACAACGCTTTTGATCGAACCCTGACTGCCTTCAAGGCAGCAGGCTACGAAGGGCGGATCACTCGCAAATAGCCAAAGTGAACGGGCCGCGTGTTGCTGCCTCTTGAATAACAGGGGTGCAGTGTTTGCAGAGCCGATGGATGGTGCGAAACAACGATATTGTATCGCGTTTCGTTCTCAATCAGTCATTGGTGGCGGTTCAGTGGTGACGTCGTGCCACTTCATGGCGGCCCGCTCCATCGGTTCGACCCGCAAAACGACGTTGCCGTTTTGGAAGATGCGGACCGTTCCCGTGGATTGAGACACTGCGATCGCAATCGCTTTTGTCACTTTGGAGATTGCAGCGGCCGCCCAATGTCGTGCGCCGAGTCCTTTTGAGAGGGTGACTCCAGACGCTGGAGCGTCCAATATCCGACCAGCGGAGATGACAACTCCATCGGCGGAGATCACGAATGCGCCGTCTATTTGAGCGAGTTCCTTAACGCTCTCGCGAACGCGTGGGAGTCGAATGAGCCGTTCCTTTCGAGCGTATCCTCGGAACGGATCGTGGACTTGTTCATGCGAGAGTTCTAGAACTTTGCGATGCTGCCCGACAACAAACAACGCACCGACTGGCTTTCCTTCGCGACCTTCACGACCAATCTCGATCGCAATATCGACGACTTGCCGCAGTGTTTCTAGCGGAACTTGAGTCTCGAGCAGTTTGAGATCACGAGACGTCAGCGTCGCCAAGTGCTCGGCCAAGCGAATGTAAGTCAGCGTATCGAGCGTCTCTTTTTCAAAGCCCGCGTAAACAGTAACCACCGCGTCGCCAGCTCGCAGCAATTCATCGGAGATTGCTTCAAGCAAGGCCTGACTAATCTGCGCTTGTCGTGTGAGTGGTTCATCTTGCAAAGGGACAATTGCGACAGCGTCTTCCTGCGCGGCTTGCTGAACTTCCGGCTTATCCGAAGTGACGATCAACAGCACTTTTTTCAACGAATCGCGAATCGCGGCGAAGTCGTAAGGAACTTCGGCGAGCATCACGACGGCTGCCGCGTTGTTCTCGGCGGCAATTCGTCCCGCAGCAGTCACGAGACTTTCGGACTGCAGAGAAAGGTCATGTCGCTTGATCATTCAGCCTCCGCGTTTGTCATGACCTGATTCATCAATACGACGCGCCAGCGAGTGGTTTCTCGCTATGACCACTCGCTAGCGCGTCGTGCTAGTGGTCGCATTTCTTACTTTGAGTCACGTTTCGCCAGCTTGGGATTTGCCACACTCCGTTCTCGTTGAATCATCACGGTATGAACGAGGCTGGCGTCGCCTAGTGCGTTGATCACTTCGCGATCCACTTTCACGTCACGGGATACGAT
>CAIJTL010000140.1 GCA_903823545.1 uncultured Planctomycetaceae bacterium | reverse complement strand
ACAAACCCGAAGCGTCAGCGAGGGCGATTTCACGCGGGATTGCCCAGCGCCCTCGCTAAGGCTTCGGGTTAGTTTTGAAGATCGCTGCTAGCATTGCAGCAGGCTCTCTGCGTCGCGCTGTGCGACCTCCATCAGTGCCGGTGCCAACTCAAAAAAGTGTTTCTCGACGCAAGGGTCTGCGTGCTCTGAAAGATCAGGCCAGAATGGGTTTGATTGCGGGTCATAACCTTCAGCCTCCTCAAACCGTTGAAGGTGATTGGCCATGTGATCGGCGGTGGCAATTAGTGTGGCCAGCACCTTTCCTTCTTCTGCAAGTTCAGGTTGATGGTGATTTAGGATCACATCCGACAGTGCAGAGGGAAGTTTCTGCTGCTTTGCATACCAGGCACCTAAGCGACAATGGTCCGTGCCGATCAACGCACGCTCTCGCTCTAATGTCTCCGGAGACTCTTCAAAGTCCATGGGGTCGATCTCTTGGAATCGGTCTGGGGCCACAATTGCAATGAGGATGCGACCGAAATCGTGCATCAGTCCTGCGGTGAACTCCTCTCCTTGGAATCCGAAGTGCAACATTCGATTGAGGTGGACGGCGAGCAATGCGGTATTGAATGAATGCCGGGTGTGAACTTCACGTATCCACTCCTGCTCCAACGGCAATCGATTCATCAGACTCGCGATGCTGGCGGTCATGATGAGATATTGGCATTCGCGAAACCCAAGTCGAACAACAGCGCGATGCAAATTGAGAATCGGCGAAGCCGGGCAATACAGAGCGCTATTAGCGATTTTGAGCATGTCAGACGCGAGCTTGACGTCTCGTTCGACTACTGCGGCGAATTGAGAAATTGTGCAGTCTGGGTTCTTCGCTAATTCCAACGCTTCCGTGGCGATCGCGGGCAACATCCGCAGTTTGTGATCGCGTTTACTCAACAACGCTGTGATTTCCGGAGGAGGTGTGAAATCAATGCTTGCTGTTTCATCGGCGGCAGTCATGTGATATCTCCGTTGGTGACGCGTGAGTTCACGCTATTTGCCTATTGGATACCGCGGAGGCGATGGCACCGCAGATCGGAATGCTGTGGATCACTGTTCTCAACATTTCAAACTTCGGCCAACACCGGCATCGTCACACCGATAAGTTGCAGCTTGTCCAAAAGGATGTCTTTGGTGAACGGCTTCATAACGAACTCGTCAACTCCAGCCATCAAGGCGCGAGCCATTTTGGCGGGTTCTGTTTCTGTTGTGACCATGACCAGTTTGATCCGTTCATAGACCGGATTCGCACGAACGGCTTTGACGAATTCGAGCCCGTTCATTTCTGGCATGTTCCAGTCGACGAGTGCGAGTTCCGTGTTCGGTCGCTCGACGAGTTGTTGCAATCCTTCGATACCGTTTCCGGCTTCGGTGATTTCAAAGCCGAGCGGCTCGACGATCGAACGCAGGACGCGCCGCATGGCGCGAGAGTCGTCAACGATGAGTGCGTGCATAGTGAGTCTCGAGGATTGGTTCTTTAGACAGACACTTTCGCCTGTCACGTTAGGAATTGATTGGTGTCGATTGCGTAATTGAACGTGCTGATTTGATTCATAGTGCGTCACAGAGAACCGTTGTCGGTGAGTCTTCGTTGCCGACAACGGCTCTGTAAGAATTCTTCGTTACACCAACTTGGCGTACTGATCGACTGGCTCAGAGAGCCGATATTTGCCCGGCGACGACGTCCCTCGACTGGGGCGAGATGTTGGGCCACGAGATGCGGCTCCGTGCGGTTGGTCGACGATGAAGTGAGACACGAGCTGTTGCAGTTCCGCAGCCATCTTCGACAGGTCCACAGCAGCTTGCTGCGAGTTCGAAGCTCCTGCGGTCGTCCCTTTGGCCACGTTGGCGACTGCGGAAATGCTGCGGGCGATTTCCCCGCAACCTGTGGCCGATTCGCTGACGTTTCGACCAATTTCGCTCGTTACAGCCGTTTGTTCTTCGACCGCACTGGCGATGGTGTTGGAGATGTCATTGATCTGGTTAATGACGTTCGAGATCTCTTTGATCGCATCGACTGCGTTGGTCGTATCCGCTTGAATCGCTTCAATTCGTTTGCTGATGTTGTCCATTGCGTCGGCGGTCTCTTTGGCGAGGTCTTTGACTTCGTTGGCCACGACGGCGAAGCCTTTGCCCGCTTCACCTGCTCGTGCGGCTTCGATTGTCGCGTTGAGAGCCAGCAGCTTGGTTTGTTCGGCGATTGAGTTAATCACGTTGACCACGTTGCCAATCTCGACACTGCTATCTCGCAACTTCGTAATTCGGCTACTTGTCATTTGCGCGGTATTGACGGCAAGCTGAGCCACCTTTGAGGCTTCGCTAGCACTTTTGGCAATTTCGCGAATGCTGGAATTCATCTGGTCAATGCCTGAGGAAACTGTGGTCATGTTGGCGGTGACCTGTTCCGACGCGGCAGACACGGCGTTGGCTTGCATCGCAGTTTCGTCTGCGTTGTTGATCATCTCACGCCCATTGACGGACAACTCTTCGGAAGCACCGGCGAGCGTCACGGCGTTTTCTTTGATCGACTGAATGTTGCCACGCATATCTTCAAAGAATTGACTCAGGCGGTTCGCCATTTGGCCGATCGCGTCGTCACCTTGAACCGAAATCGATTGCGTCAAATCACCCTTCGCCGCGGAATCAACCACAGACAGGATCTGATCAACTTTGTTTCGGAGTTCTTCTGCTTGTTTGCGTT
>CAIJTL010000139.1 GCA_903823545.1 uncultured Planctomycetaceae bacterium | reverse complement strand
TTTGTTCTTGGAATCTCGTAGCGACAACTGCACTCGGTAGTCATCGAGTCCCACGCTTTGCAGCACGAACTTGACCAACTCCAGAGTCGACTTGAATTCCTCCTCGACTTGGTCCGGGGTGCAGAACAAGTGAGCGTCGTCTTGAGTCAGGCCACGAACGCGCAACATGCCGTTGAGTTCGCCGGTCTTCTCGTGACGATAGACCGTGCCGAACTCAGCGAGTCTTACCGGCAAGTCGCGATAGCTCCGCTGCTGGCTCGCATACATCTGCACGTGATGTGGGCAGTTCATCGGCTTGAGCAGATAGCGTTCTTGGCTCTTCTCCCAAGTCCGAAGCAGTTCGATCTTCGCATCGACCGCGCCGTTGATTGGGTAATCGTTGAGACCCGCTCCCATGACGCGTGCTGATTCGAGCAGCTTCTTTTCATCGTCGATCGAGAAGACCGCCGTTCCCGCTACGTGATCGCGGAGCTTGCGAATCCAGAAATCGACGAGCGCTCCGGCATCGTGGCCGAAAATCGGAGAGAACTGCGATTCGCGGTAGTACGGGAAGTGACCGCTGGTCTCGTACATTTCGACGCGACCGATGTGCGGCGAATAGACCGGTGTGTAACCGCGCTTGAGCAGTTCCTTCTTGATGAACTCTTCGAGCGTCGCACGAATCGTCGCTCCTTTGGGGAGCCACAAGCACAAGCCTTGCCCGACCTCATTCGAGATCGCGAACAGGCCGAGCTGTTTGCCGAGCACTCGGTGGTCACGTTTCTTTGCTTCATCGACTTGCTTGATGTATTCGTCGAGGTCTTTCTGGCTGAACCACGCAGTGCCATACAAACGCTGAAGCTGTTTGTTGTTCGCGTCCCCTTTCCAGTACGAGCCTGCGACCGAAATGAGTTTAATCGCAGTGACTCGACCAGCGTCGGGAACGTGCGGGCCACGACAGAGATCGACGAATTCCCCTTGGCGATAAAAGCTGAGCGATTCGTGATCGGCGAGTCCCGTCTGAATGTGCTCGACCTTTAACGCTTGATTCAGGTCGCCACAAAACTTAACCGCCTCGTCGCGAGTCGCGTTGAATCGCTCGAAAGGCTCAGCATCGGCGATGATCTTTTTCATCTCCTCTTCGATACGCGGAAAGTCGTCTTCGCTGATCTTCGTGTCGAGATCGAAGTCGTAGTAAAAGCCGTGCCCAGTTGTCGGGCCGAATGCGAGACCGACTCCTGGATAAAGCCGCATGACGGCTCGCGCCATGATGTGTGCGGCCGAATGCCGCATGACGGCGAGCGCCTTGGGATCTTTATTGGTGATCAGCTTGAGTGCGATCGGCGTGTTCGGTGGCAAGCTGACAGACTGCTCTGCGGTTTCGGCGATGGGACGCATGGCGTCGACGACCGTGCCGTTGACTTCCGCGGCGAGCGTCGCATTCGCGAGTCGTTCGCCAATCGTCTTGGCCACATCAATCGCGGAAAAGGTTTCGGGATACTCCTTCACACTGCCGTCGGGAAGCTGAATCTGAAGCATGGCACTCTTTGACTTCTGTGTTTGAATTTCGCTGACGGAGGCCGCCGGTACAAAGGGCGAACCGCCTCCGCAAGCGGGCGGAAGTTGTACTCGCTGTGACAAAAGTCGGCGAGAGGCAACTGGTGGTGAGTCGGGCGGCGTCAGCCCCGGACGATGAGAAAGACATTCAGGGGCTGACGCCACTCGGCTCACCAGTGCCAATTTGAAGTTAATTCGCTTCTCCGTCACTCCACGCTCGGACCTCGCCATCCTCCTCGATCTCGACATGGATCGTTTGTGGGTGACAACAGACCGGGCAATCTTCGACAAACTCCTGCGAGTCTCCGGCGGATCGATCGACGGGAATCACAATTTCTTCACCGCAGATATCGCAGAGGTACGACGTCTCGGCAGTAACATCACGTCGTTTGCGACGGCGTTTCATGAGTGAGTCGCTTCCGAATAGAACTCGATTGTCCGTCGCATTCCGTCGGCGATCGATGTTGCTCGCCAATCGGGAAGGATGTCTGTGATGACGTGCTCACGACGGGAGTCATTGCGCGGCAAGGTCGGACCGTCAATGGTGATCTTTGCTGCCGCACCAGGAATGACCGCATCAATGGCGGCGACCAATTGCTCGACTGTTGCTGGCTCGCTGGGGAGATCGACGACGTGAGCACCACGAGGCGTTTCCAGTGCCGTTCGCACGAAGGCGTCAGCGACATCTTCCACGAAGTCGTATCCGACGACACCACGATAGTTGATATGACATGGCTCACCTCTGGCCGCCGCACGAGCCGCCAGCGATGGCCCGGCGGTCATCCCTTGATCTCGTTCTGGTCCGTAAACAACGTGCGGGCGAATTCCGACGGACGGCAACTCCGAATGCAACCAGTATTGCTCAGCGATCAATTCGACCGCTTTCTTGAACGTGCCATAAAAGCTAGGCGAGCGATTTTCGACAACCGAGTCAGTGGCTCGGTCGGGAGACCGGCCACAACCAGAGGAATCGCTGTCAGGTTCCGGTCCGAAGACGGCCATTGAACTGGCATACGACATGCCTCGCACACGCGACCGCTTCGCTTGCTCAAACAACGCCACGCTACCGAGCACATTCACTTCGCAACCGGCGAACGGATCGTCGTGACAATTCGGAGTCAGCAAAGCCGCCAGATGAATGACGTGAGTGATCCCATGCTCGTCAAAGAGACTTGCCAACAACGCGCGATCGAGCAAACTCCCCTTCACAAACGGAACCTCGGCGGCCCGTGCCCCCAACAATCGCTGCCAGCGAGCCGGATTCTCATGAGCGTCAAACGCCACTGCGCGAATCCCGCGAACCAACAAAGCCCGCAACACCCACGTCCCAATAAACCCGCTCCCGCCAGTGACCAGAACCGTTTCGTTCACCTGGGTTCCTTTTGCTCGATTAGTTCATGCGATTGGTCGAATGGCTATACCGTTAATCGATCAAGAGTGGAGGCTGAGCCTCGCTCGTCCATCGATGTGCTCAGCCAAAATGATGTTGTCTTAAATCGAACCGCAAAACAAATTGCGCAGGCGAACCGGGTGGCGTCAGCCCCCGGAATCTTAATCAACGAAGTCCAGGGGCTAACGCCACCTGGCTCGCCCACATTGTTATTTCCACGGGTCTACTGAGGAATCACTCGCCCTTGGCAAACGTAAAGATCTGGCCGAACGGCGTTGTGAAGTAGACTTCGCCTGCTTCGTCTTCGCCGTAGGTCATGACCGGAAGGTTGTCACCTTGGAGGAGATAGTTAGC
>CAIJTL010000138.1 GCA_903823545.1 uncultured Planctomycetaceae bacterium | reverse complement strand
TTTTGGGGGACAGGCTCTTCGTCGAGAGTGCTCATCACAGGCCCAGGATATTTTTATTCAGAATTGGTGTTTGACCTTCGGGGATTACCCCAGCATGTCTGCTCGAACCTGTCCGTCGCCGACGGCCACAACCGGTTGGTTGACCAAGTTGGGGACGGTCACGTGCGGATCGATTCCCAAAAGATGGAGCGTCGTTGCGAGGATGTCTTTCGGCGAAACCGGATTGCTGGCCACGAAACCTCCCTGAGCATCGGACTTACCGACCACACGACCACGAGCGATCCCGCCACCTGCAAATGATGCGGAATACACGCTCGACCAATGATGGCGCGCGGCCCCGATCGGCTTGCTGTCGATCTTCGGCGTGCGGCCATGCTCCGAGATACACAACACGAGTGTCTCGTCGAGCAAACCACGCTCATCTAAGTCGCGAATCAACGTCGAGTACGAGCGATCAAACACCGGCAACAAATACTCTTTGAGTCGAGGATAATGGTTCGCGTGTGTGTCCCAGCAACTTCCACCGAAGACCTCGAACGGGTCCCAGAAGATCGAGACAAACTTTGTTCCCGATTCAACAAGTCTTCGTGCGGCGAGGCAGGACTGACCGAACAACGTCATGCCGTATCGCTGCCGCATCTCTGCCGTTTCGCGATCGATTTCAAGTGCTTCACGCACTTTGTTCGTCGTCAACAACGAGTACGCCGTTTGTTGCTGTTGGGAGAAAGTCTCAATTCCCTTGTGCCGTTCGAGCCAATCTCGCTGCGAATCAAATTGGCTCAACAACAACCTTCGAACATCGAACCGATTTGCCGACAACCCTTCGAGTGGTCCAGTTTCTGAAAGTCGGAAGCGTCCTTCAGGGACAGTCCCTCCAAATGGATCGCGAATTTGCTTCGCCTGACCGTCTGAGAGTTTCGGGACGATGCGTGTCCCGATGCCATCAAAGTCAGTCCAAATCGGGTCATAGGCACCACCAAGAAATGACGCATACGGCCCTGCAAGAGTTGGCAGATCGGACTTTGAACCGAACCGCCACGGCATCGCGACGTTGTGTGGCGTAAATGGTTCGCCTGCGCGGCGCGGTCGGCGGCGTTCGAGGTAATCCACGACCGATCCAATATAAGGCCAATGCATCGGATCGCGCGGCTTGGCTTCGATGTCAGGCGTGTAAGTCGGCATGCCGGTCACAGCGTATGCGACACCGTGAACGGGATAAGGATGCGACATCGACCTCACGACCGTGATCTTGTCCATGACCTGCGCAGTGAGCGGCAACAATTCTCCGATTTCAACGCCAGGGACATTCGTGGGAATCGCTTTCAACTCACCTTGCACTTCAGCGGGCGCATCCGGTTTTGGGTCAAAGGTTTCATGCTGCGGAGGCGACCCGAACAAGAACAAGAGGATGCAGGACTTCGCCTTTCCGAAGTGTGGCTCATGCAGGACTTCAGCAGCCGCTAACTCTGGACGTGAAAGCCAATCAGTCAAAGCCACGGAAGCCGTTCCCGCGCCGAGAGTGCTCAAGCCGCCGATCGAGAGCAATTCGCGCCGAGAGACACCGTCGCACAGTCGTTTTCGGGAACCCATAATTTTGAGCATATTGTTTCGCCTCTCTTTGATGGCTGGATTGTAATCGTCTGTGGTTATCTCTGGACAACTTAAACCTCAAGTTCTCAAGTGCGAATATTGTCCCGATCTCCCAGCCGCGGCAGTAAAAGGCGCAGAATCCGCCACACTCAAGCGTCGCCAGTTCGCCGATTTTCAAGTCACATTCGCACTTGGTCGGCCTCTTTTGAGTGTCAGCAACAGCGATCACCACAGATCGAAGCAAATTGCCAAGCGCTTTGGTACTGGCACAGAAATTTGTGTGAAGAAAGCACAAATCGCCTGATGCTTCATCTTCGTTTCAGGGACCGCAAACTACGCTTTCAACGAAGCTCACCGCACGGCTGATTTTTCCAGTCAAATGTGGCTTCATTAACAACAATCCGCGGGCCACCATGATGGATCTGTGAAGAGTTCCATCCATTGGAAAAGGTCATCTTCACAAGGCACGATCATCATGTGGAATCTCCCAATCACGAATTGCCTGCTGGGTTATTTTGATCCTGGTTCGGGAAGCCTTGTCCTGCAAGCGCTCGTCGGTGGCAGCGCGGGGTTGATGGTGTTTGGAAGCTATGTCTGGAAGCTGGTTTTCGGCCAATTCCAACATCGCTGATCGGCACTTGAGCGGAACAACTTCGCAGTTTGGTTGCTCAAACCAAAATGTGTCGCCTGGAAGTGTTGCTGAACGATGAGCACACGATTCTGCAGGCTGTTGTCTGCTCCCGTTACATCACCTGCTACGGGCTCACTTTCTGTTGAGATAGCACCATGTCTGCCTTCGTAAATTACGAACCCGGTTCGTACCGGGATCGTAGTGGCCGTGTCTTTTACGATCAGAATGGCGGAGTCTTTCGTGCGCTCTCTTCGAACGCACTGACCGCCTGGAATGATCTTCAACAGACACGATTCTTTTCTCGAGCTGTGGAATCGGGCTCCGTAATCCGTTCACAAGCACTGTCCGCAACGGAAATTGACCAGTTAGGCGGCTTGAGCGGATGGGGCGGCGTCTTGCGGCACGACGTGATTCCATTCGTGTCGTATCCGTTCGAGTGGTCGTTTGGCATGTTGCAAGATGCCGCGATGTTGCAACTCGAATTGCTCGACGCAGCGTTGTCAGAAGATTTCACGTTAAAAGACGGGACCGCATACAACGTTCAATGGCGTGGGGTACGTCCCGTTTTTATTGATGTTGTTTCTTTTGAGCGTTTGGCCGCCGGGCAGGCTTGGGCTGGTTATCGCCAGTTCTGCCAGACGTCTTTGTTTCCATTGATGTTGCAGGCTTACAAACACGTCCCGTTTCAACCTTGGATGCGCGGACGACTCGACGGAATCACGCCTGATGAATGTTGGAATTTGATGTCGTGGCGGGATCTCTTTCGTCGCGGAGTTCCATCACACGTTTGCCTTCATGCGTGGCTTCAAACTCGTCGCGCGATTCCGGAGAAAAGTACTTCATCTGCCTTGGCTGAAGCGGGGTTTCGTAAAGAATTGATTCGTGCGAACGCACAGGGCCTCAAGCGAATTGTTAGCAACTTGCATTGGAAGTCAGGACCATCAGCATGGTCCAACTATGCCGACTCAAATGGCTACGCACCCGGCGATCAACGGCTCAAAGAAAACTTTGTTCGCGAAGCGGTTCATTCAAAGCGCTGGGGCTTGGTTTGGGACGTTGGCTGCAACACCGGAATGTATTCGAGGATTGCTGCGGAGAACTCGCAACAAGTCGTGGCGATTGATTCCGATCCGCTGACAATCGAGCGGCTATATCAATCACTCAAATCAGAGCCACAACGAAGTGGTGCTCCGATCTTACCCCTGGTTAGCAATCTGGCGGATCAAACCGGCGGACTTGGATGGCGCGGCATCGAACGAAAGTCCTTGGCCGATCGCGGCCGACCGGAACTTACGCTTTGCCTCGCGCTGATCCATCACCTCGTCATCGGTGCTGGCATCCCAATATCGGAACTCATCGACTGGTTTGCGGAATTAGGGACCAGTTTGATTATCGAGTTCGTCACCAAAGATGACCCAATGGTGCATGAGCTTCTGAAAAATCGAACCGATCGTGACAACGATTATGAGCAGGCTGTCTTTGAACGATTGTTGTCATCGAAGTTCGAAGTCAGCCGCAAAGAACCGCTTGGTTCGGGCACACGTACTCTTTATTTCGCGCACAGCCGGGTGCCATGATGAATCGCTGGGCGTCCATTTTGGCTGCGATTTTTTCGACAGCGACTTCGTCTGATCGTGAAGAAGTATCAGATCCTCGAATTCGTACGCTGCGAAGCGATGCGCTACACGTTTTCGTGATGACAAGTTTCGCGATTGCGCAGCCTGTCTTTGATCGGCTCGGCAATCGTCTGTCGTTTCTGACCGACCAGAACATCCCGAACATGGCGGGTTGGATGTTGGTTCTCACGCTTTCAATCGGTCGGCCAGTCACTGTGATTCTTCTGGAAGTATTAGCGGAGTCGATCTCACGAAGATCGCGTGACGTTGTTCATTCGGCCGTCGTCTTCATCGTATCGGCACTGATGACACTCTGCCTTCTCGTTCGGTTTGATGTGGTACCGGGAGTTGTCTTTCTCGGAATTGCATTGGCAACGGCGAGTGTCGGTACGTGGTGGTATTTCGAATCAGCAAGAGTTCGTGCGATGGTGACATTGGCCTCTCCGGGTGTCATTCTTTTCCCGGTGCTCTTTTTGAGTCAGTTCTTCGCAGCACAGGTTGAAACCGGCCCATCGGCAAGTCGGTCATCTCGATGGAGACCGTTCCCGGTTGTGTTCGTGGTATTCGATGAATTCTGTGGCTCATCGATCATGACAACCGAGCGCGAACTTGATGCGGAGCGATTTCCAAACTTTGCCGCACTTGCAAAACGCGCGACATGGTACCGAAATGCCACAAGCGTGAATCCGAATACAGAACACGCCGTCCCCGCGATTCTTTCAGGAAGATTGCCAACCCAAAGTCATCTTCCGAGCCCAATTGATCGTCCGCAAAATCTTTTCAGCGTCTTACACCTTGCGGGCGACTATAAAGTTGCCGCTTTTGAACCGGTCACGAACCTCGTACCGCGAGATTTGATTGCTGTCGATAAGGCTGACGAATCGCGTGATTTGTGGACTCAGACCGCTTCACTCTTTGAAGTCATCTCGACGGTTTACCTATTTCAGATAGTGCCCGCTGAATATCGGCCACATCTCCCTTTGATTCCACGCACATGGTTCGGCATGCGTGATTCCAGTAAGGTCGATCGAAAATTACATCGAGGAGTTTTCAACTACGGCTGGAACGATCAACGTGATGAGCAATTCCAGCATTTCTTGGAGTGCATTGACGACGCGTCTGACTCGACACTCTTTTTCGGACACTTTCTGCTACCGCACGTTCCGTGGTGTTATCTCCCTTCCGGTCGCCACTACATGACGGACAGCAATCGCTGGGAATTGTGTGTCGATAACGGAAACGAGACCGCGAATGAGTCGATTGCGACACAAAATCAGCAGCGTTACCTGCTTCAAATCATGTATGTCGACCACCTGATTGGAAAATTGCTGTCTCGACTCGAAGAGACCGGATTGCTCGATCGTTGTCTGCTGGTTGTGACCGCCGATCATGGGACCTCTTTCCATGTCGGACAACCGCGCCGTCAGTTGTCTTCGGGAAACGAGGCAGATCGAAGAGCGTCGTGTAGGGAA
>CAIJTL010000137.1 GCA_903823545.1 uncultured Planctomycetaceae bacterium | reverse complement strand
CGGCAAGAAAGATTTGATGGGTTCCATGTAAAAACTCTTGCCCGCCAAAATCCCAGACGTGTCCGATCGCCGGTCCTTGAGGGCAGTTCAGTTCGAGCGGCTGCACAGTAATGCCAGGGGTTTCCGGTTCGTACTTATCGGGCGGTTTCCCTCGCAGTGATTTGAGCAGCGACGTCTTTCCCACCCGCCCTCGTCCGACCAAGAGTAGCCGGACCTCTCGCATTGGCTCCTCACCCTCATCTCGCCGGGAAAAGTAAAAATCGAGAATCACTTGCGGATGGGCAGGTGGGTTCGTCTCATTTGAGTGGCCCCAATTTGGTCCCAACAACTCGCTCGGAATTCCGAGAGAATTGTCGTGTAGTGTCAGCTCTTTGAGTGCATCAAGTTTCGCTAAGGTTTTCGGCAAATCAGAAAGACAATTACCGGATAGAATAAGCTGCTCCAACCGTGTTAGTTGGCCCAATTCCGGCGGTAGCGTGCTCAATCGGTTCTCGTAGAGTGAAAGCGTCGTCAGTGCCGTGAGCTTACGGATTTCCGGTGAGAGCGAATTGATTTGATTGTTGGAGAGGATGAGCTCGGTCAACGCGGTGAGTTGGCCAATTTCCGGCGGTAGCGTTCTCAGTTGGTTATTAAAGAGATTGAGTATCCTAAGCATCGTGAGTTGGCCAACCTCCGGCGGCAGTAAGTTCAGTTGGTTGGTCGAAACGTCGAGGTACTCTAAGGAAACTAGTTGCCCGATTATTGACGGGAGTGCCCGAAGATTGTTGTGTTGAAGTTGCAGCGTCCTCAATGTCTTTAACTGGCCAATACTCTGAGGCAGTGTCCATAGGCCAAGACTCGACAAATCGAGTGATTCGTCACCACTTCTGCGACACTCATCTATCAGTCGATTTGCGTCATCATAACCGTCATCAAATAAAAATCGTTGATAGTGCACGTTTCATTATTCCTATCTCAGATCACCGAAAACCGGACAGCGATCAGCAGTCTTCTAACGTCTCGTAGACTTCAGAAGACTCCACGGACATGACAACATTTCCACCACGGGATTGCAAACCGCCGGCCGCTTAGACCCCCAACACCACTCGTCCGGAACTTGGGCGAAAGAAAATCGCTTCGCCAACGGCACGTAGTGCGAGACATAAGGCTCCGGAGCAATTGGAACGCTCCCATTCCAAAGAGGCCATTCAAGTAACCGGATTTCAGCACGCATGATGGAGGGGCTTCAATACACGCGACATCGTGTTGTTAAGCATTTGCCCTCGCTGACGCTTCGGGTTCGTTAGGGCGAGCAACTACACTTCGCCTCATGAAACAGTTCACACAAATCTTGGCTGTCTGTGTTGCGGTGTTGTGTTCGCTCGCAACGACATCGTTGGCTCAAAAACCGTCCGAGCAGAAATCGTCCGCATCGGCGAAAGACGCTTCGCCGGTGTTGGTCCGCGTGAACGGGACGGCGATCACGGAATCCGATTTGTCGTTCTTCGTGAAGACTCGCAAGCTGTCTTCGGACGATGCGGAACAGCGGCAAGACGTTTTGCTCGAACGACTCATCGAACGGCAACTGCTGCGTGGCTTCTTGGCCCAAAAGAAAATTGTCGCCTCACCCGTGCTGTTGGAGGACCATGTCAATCGGTTGAAGCAGCGATTGAAAACCGGTGGAGGCGATCCGGAGCAATTGCTGTCGAAGGCTGGTTTCACCGACGAATCACTGCGACGCGAACTCCGCCTGCCACTCGACTGGGATGCCTATGTCCGGCAGATCGCGACTGATTCAAAGCTGAGCGAGATCTGGAAACAACGCAAACAAGAATTCGACGGCACCGAAGTACGAGCGGCTCAGATCGCTCTTAAGAGTGACAATCCTGAGTCGGATGAGAAGAAGCTGGCCGCGATTCGTGATGAAATCATTTCTCAGCGAATCACATTCAAAGAAGCGGCAAAAAAACACTCGCAAGCACCAAGCGCAAACAGCGGTGGTGACTTGGGACTCTTTGGATTTCGGAGTGGCAAAGTCTCTCCCGAACTTGTCCCGATTGGGTTCGGACTCAAGACCGGCGACGTCAGTCCCCCTTTCCGCAGTTCGTTCGGAGTCCATTTGCTGACCGTTACCGAGCGGATCGAAGGGCAACTCAGCCTGGAAGACGCGAAGCCAGAAATCCGCCAACAACTGTCGATCGAGTTACAGCAAGAGACGCTTAACGCTGAACGAGCAAAGGCGAAAATTGAGAAGAGATGAGGCTCAATCGGCAGCGAATCAAAATTAGGCAGCGAATAAGCCCCCCAGCATTCGCTGCCTAATCTAAATTCGCTGTCGTCCACTGCCCATAACGCAAGAATCAACTTGATTCTCGCGTTCCTCGCCGACAGAACTGCTCAGATCAACTCTCCAT
>CAIJTL010000136.1 GCA_903823545.1 uncultured Planctomycetaceae bacterium | reverse complement strand
CACCGAAGGGAAGGTCGGCAACGAGTGGGTCGTGCGCGGTTATCAACACGAACTTCGGAACGAGACTCAACTGCCGAACGTGAGCGGTTTCATCTACGACGAAGGGGGCAAACGCGGACGGATTTGTCTCGCCGGTGAGCAGGCGACTTGGGAAAAAGAAGGCAAGAAGGTCATCAAGTCTGACTTGGTCGATCAAGCGGCGTTCAAGACGCTCTTCAAGCTCGACGATTGGAACGATGTCGTGATCATCGCCAAAGGGAACCACATTCAGCATTACCTCAACAATCGCTTGATTCTGGACTTCACGGATAACAACTCGGACCTGGCGCTGTCGGAAGGGATCTTGGCTCTGCAACTTCACGCCGGGAAGCCGATGTGGGCGGAGTTCAAGAACATTCGAATTCGCGACATCAAGTGAGCGGCAAACTCGGAGATCGCTGAATGAAGACTGCGACCAGTTGTGGCCTTGAAGTGGAGATTGCAGAAAGTGAAGACGAATTGCGTGCGTTGTACGGCGCACCTTCTGACTTAGCTGCTCGCAAGAGCCTGACGCAACTGGATTCACATTGCCGAACCTTCATCGAGCGGTCTCCGTTTCTTTGTCTCTCGACCGCTGCGGCAGATGGAACTGCAGACGTCTCGCCGCGCGGTGACGCACCGGGTTTTGTCCGTGTGCTCGACGATCGCACGCTTCTGATTCCAGATCGACTCGGCAACAACCGCATCGACAGCCTGCGAAATCTCGTGCAGAACCCGAATGTCGGATTACTCTTTTTGATTCCAGGTATCGATGAGACGTTGCGGATCAACGGCATTGGCCGTGTCGTCGTTCGATCACAATTGCTCGATCGCTGCGCGGTTAACGGGAAAGTCCCGAAGACCGGACTGTTGGTTGAAGTTCGTGAAGCCTTTCTGCAATGCGCCAAGGCCCTGATTCGTTCGCGGTTGTGGAGCGACAACTACCGGCTGACGCGCGATCAAATGCCAACGCTTGGAAAGATTCTGGTTGATCAAATCGGCTTGGCCACGCCTGTCGATGAACTCCAGGCGATGATCGACAAGGCGTATTGCGAGAAGCTCTATTAAAACGTGCCGCGATCTTCATTGCACTGAAGGGACCGGTCGGTAGCAAGTAATCCGACAATGCTCGACGCGAGCGAACTTGTCCGGTGTCGGTATGAGGGTTTCTGTTGAGCCCAGCAATAAATGGCCGTCGTGAGCGAGCGTTCCATGAATGCGTTCGAGGATTTCTCGCGAATGACACTCAGACAGATAGATCAGTACGTTGCGAATGAGAACAAGATCAAAACGCGACATCGGCGGTGGATCATTGACGAGGTTGAACTCCCGAAATTCGACCAAACGTCGGAGTTCAGGAACAACAACGTGTCGAGAACCGTCACGTTGAAAGAAGCGAGTCAGTCGCGCGGCTGACAAGCCACGCTGAGTCTCCACCGCGCTGTAACTCCCCCGTCGAGCTTGTTCCAACATCGGTCGCGAATAGTCGGTTGCGACAATCCGCACATCCCAGTCATTGAGACCACCAAGTTGCTCTTGTAGCAACATTGCCAGGCTATACGGCTCTTGCCCCGATGAGCATGCGGCACACCAGATATTCAACCGGCGTTGTGTTTGTCGGCGTTTCATCAATTCGGGCAGGATTGTGGCGCCGAGTTCATCGAAGTAATGAGGATCGCGAAAGAAGGATGTCTCGTGAGTCAACAAGGCTTCCACGACAGTCCGTTCGAGTTCCACATTGGTTGTGCTTCGCAGCGAGTCAATGAGCGGATCAATACTTGCGAAGCCGGCTGATTCAGCGACGGACGACAACCGTGATTCGACCAAATACGTCTTTGTGGCATCAAGGAGATTTCCCGTGCGACTCTCCGCGAGGCGGCGTATCCAGTCGAAGTTGCTTGGGGTGACAGGCATGGTTTTCGAATCTCATAACGCGGGGCATCGACTATCGACGCTGCATGAGTTGGTGCATGATCTCGCGACTGAGTTGATTGATCGGTAAGACGGCGTCGGCCAGGCCAGCATTGGCGACTTGCCCCGGCATGCCCCAGACGGCGCTTGAGGCTTGGTCTTGAACAAGGACTCGGCCACCGGCGGCTCGAATGTGGCGACTTCCTTCGAGACCGTCATTTCCCATGCCAGTTAAGACAATAGCCATCGCTCGCGGCCCAAAAATGTCCGCGACAGATCGAAACAAAACATCGGCCGCAGGCCGACATTCGTTTTCGGGAGGAGCTTGATTGATTCGCAATCGCACACCGTTCGCGCGACGTTCCAAGAACAAGTGATAGTCACCGCGAGCAATCCAGACTTGAGCGGCATCGACGGGCGCTTCGTCTTGTGCCTCTAAAACTTTCATACCCGACTTCGTGGCAAGCCGATCGGCTAAACCTCCCGTAAATCCTGCTCCCATGTGCTGCACGACGACAATTGGTACCGACACGCTTGAGGGCAATCCCGATAGCAGGTCGGCGAGTGCCGCTGGTCCGCCAGTCGATGACGCGATTGCGATCACTTCGATTGGCACTTTCGCGCGATTGGGTAAGTCGCTCGACGCAGTCGCAGTTGCTGTTTGACTGGTCGCCACGATCGGGTCGCGACTGGCTTTGTGAAGTCGCGCCGGAAGCTCTGACAAGGTGGGTGATCCACTCCCTGCCAGCGATCGGATTCGCGGTATCAGTTCGCGGGCGACGCACTCTGCGAACGCCTCTTTGTCTTCGGGCTTTTGCAGAGATTCATTCGCTCCTAGCAAGCGTGCTTCTACTGATTCCGGAGCACCCCGTCGCAACAATCGGCTAAACATGATGACTGGGAGCGTCGCATGATTTGTTCGCAGCAACGCCAGCGCTCGCAAGCCGTCCATCTCCGGCATTTCGATATCGAGCACGACAACATGTGGCGTGCTGGCTTCGATCTGTTGCAACATCTGCCGACCGTTCGCCGCCGAGCCGACCACCTCAACGTCACCCTCCGCAGTTAACTGCCGACGTAATGCCGACCGAGTCGCTGGCGATCCATCAGCAATCAAGACTCGGATTGGGGAGGTCACGCAAAATCCTTAACGAAGTAGAAAGAGTTTTGGGCACATTAGAGTTTGCGTGTCATGCTCGTGATCCTGAATGAAGATGTTTCACGTGAGTCAGCACACGCTCGGTATCGAGGACCAGAAGCAATTCGTGCGGCAATTTGTAAGCGCCGTTGATGAGGCGAGCTACTTTCCGGTCCACAATTTCCGGAGTCGGCAGGAAGCCCGATTCCTCAAGGTCCAGCACGTCGCCCATACGATCGACAAAGAGACTGACGATCGCTCCGTCCCAACGAACCACCAAAGACAATGGCAACCGAGCAATCTCGCGGACAGATCGCTGTAAGCATTCTCTCAAATTGACTGCCGCTACGATCTGCCCACGCAAATTGATGATCCCGGCGACCGTCGAATCAGCCAGCGGAACTCGCGTGAGATGATCCGTCTGCACGACTTCCTGGACCTGTGTGACATCCACGCCCAGAAACAAGTCATCGAGGTAGAAGGTGCAGAGTTGGCGAATCGTCATGATGAGTCCGGACGGAAGGAGTGAATTGAAGGCTCAATTCGCAAGATATCCACTAATCCCACTGAGCTTGCCTTATTGGTCTTAACACAACTCGAAATGGTCACCATTTTTGCCTTCTCTGCGCTCTTCGTTTCTCTGCGGTAAAATCTTCTGAAGCATTTTTACCGCAGAGAAACGAAGGGCGCAGAGGTAAGACAGTCACGTTTTCCGAAGGATGGAAGACTTCAGTAGAGACCAATGAGGTAAGCTCGGTGGGGCGTTATTGAAGACTTGGTATCACGGAGAGCGAGTAATTCTTAACTCTTGAACTGCGCGACGAGACCTTGCAGTCGCACCGCGAGACTTGCCGCTTTCTGTGCCGCTTGTTGAGTCGTTGCTGCTCCTTCTGCGGTACCCGCAGCGGCTTGAGCCACAGCGACAATGTTGTCGGCGATCTCGGTCGTACCACGAGCGGCGTCGGCCACGTTGCTGCTGATCTGCTTGGTCACCACGGTCTGCTCTTCAACCGCACCGGCGATCGAGTTCTGAAAATCATTGATCTGTTCGATGATGTTTCCGATGCGACGAATTCCTTCAACCGCGTCATGAATGTCGCGCTGCGTGCCGTCGATCTTGCGGCTGATGTCGTCGGTTGCTTTCGCCGTTTCTTTGGCGAGTTCTTTGACCGCGTTCGCGACGACGGCGAAACCTTTCCCCGCTTCACCCGCTCGTGCCGCTTCAATTGTCGCGTTGAGTGCTAGCAAATTGGTCTGCTCGGCGATCGACGTGATGACCTTAATCACCTCTCCGATTTCGGTGCTGCTTTGGCCGAGTCGCGTCACCGTGACGTTCGTGCTTCCTGCGACTTGAACCGCTTCGGTCGCGACGCGTGCGGCATCTTGCGCGTTCGAGGCGATCTCACGAATGCTGTTGCTCAACTCGTCGACAGCCATCGCCACCGCTTGCGCGTTCTTGCTCACCTTCTCTGCGGCCTTAGACACGATCTTCGCCTGCGCGGACGTTTCTTCCGCGTTTGCGCTCATTTGATGGCTGGCTTCTGTTTGATTTTCAGAGGCATGCTTGAGTTCTTCAGCGCTGGCGTTCAACGAATGAATTGCTTGTCGCATGCCGTCGGCCGCTTGATTGATTGCTCCAGCGATGTCACCGAGTTCGCCGTGACTGTTCGAATCCAGACGATGGGTCAAATCTTTGGCTGCCAACTTCTGAAGCCCGTTGACGCAGGTCGCCATTGGTTGAGTAATTCCCTTGGCAACTTGCAGCACCAATAAAACGGAAACCGCCAATGCCACCGAAGTCAGGATCAGAGCCCATAAACGACGGGATGAGTGGGCTTCACTCCGAATCTGTAACAGCACATCCAATTCCTTTGCACCGGTCCGCCAAAGTGCAAAGCTGGCATCAGTTGCTCCTTTCACGACACGCTCAAAATCATCCGGTGTTGTCTTGGGGGCGGTCGATTCAGACACGCTCAACAGGTACAAATCTGGTCAGACTCGGAAAGGCTGCCTACCAGGATGGTATTTTTCAACCTTTCACAGGTAGAATCAGTGGCAGGGTTATTAGTAATGAAATTTTTGCTCAAGATGAAGTTGATATAAAAGATCCATCAAATTTAAGTGATTTTTGTTGGGTTTTTGGACAGTTTATAGATCATGAATTTGGATTAACACCAAATAATTCAGAAAGATTTGATATTGCCGTACCACCGGGAGATATTTGGTTTGATCCAAATGATGAGGGTAATGTGGTTATTCAAATGAAACGCAACCTTTTCGATAAAAAATCTGGCAATTCCGTATCTAATCCCAGGCAACATGTCAATATGGTTACTTCCTTTATTGACGGTTCGGAGAT
>CAIJTL010000135.1 GCA_903823545.1 uncultured Planctomycetaceae bacterium | reverse complement strand
GTGCGGCGACCGATTCCTTCCAATTGATCTTTGACAGGCCAAAGCGGCGGTCCTCGAAGGTGATCGGAGTTTCGGCAAACGTGCAGCCGACCGCGCGGCAGCGATAGAGCAACTCTTCTTGAAAGGCATAGCCGCGAGCACGAATGCGGCTCCAGTCGATCAACGCCAGCTTGGCCACTTGATAACACCGGAAGCTGCCGCTGTTGTCGCGTGTCTTCAAACCGAGCAGCAGTCGGGCATACCAATTGATTCCCTGGCTCATGAAATGCCGCCGCCAGTTCCAGCCGATCACGCCGCCTCCGGGAACATATCGCGAACCAATCGCCACATCGGCACGGTTCAGGCACTCTCGAATCGCGGGCAAGTGGCGAGGGTGATGGCTGAAGTCCGCATCCATATTGAGAACGTGGTCGTAGCCCTTCTCGATCGCAAACCGAAATCCCGCGACGGTCGCAGTTCCCAGTCCCAGCTTGCCCGCTCGATGCAAGACGTGAATGCGCGAGTCACTCGCGGCCAGTTCATCGGCCAACGTCCCGGTTCCATCCGGCGAGTTGTCATCAATCACCAACACATCCGCATCCGGAGCGACCGCGTGAATCTCCGGAATGAGCAACGGCAAATTCTCGCGTTCGTTGTAAGTACAGAGCGTGATCAGCAAGCGTGGTGAAGTCATGAAGCATCGTCGTGTTGAAGGTCAGTAGTCCCGCACGACGGGGATATGTAGCCACCACCGCATCGTCTGACGAGCCGAACGCCGTTCTGAGTTCCGTGTACTGTTTGAGACTGTTGAAAACGAGAATGAATTGGAGTGAACCACCAAGGCACGAAGACACAAAGATCCTGACCGCTTCCCCTTCGTGTCTTTGTGCCTTCGTGGTCACCTCACTCGTCTCATGAGTGGGGCGGGATTGTTGTTGGCAGGGGGTGACTTCAGATGGGTTCCTTAGCACAGATCGTCATGCCCAACAGCAAATGACGAGTCGCACCGCCTGGCACACACACCGTCACAGACTCGACGAACTACCGCTGCCGCTTCATCATGCTCCGCCCTGATCTGTTTGCCGTCCCGCCTTCTGGAAAGGATCGATCTCGATGCTCGCTCGAATTTTCTCTTGGTCTGCCATCGTTGCGACCGCTTTGTTGATCCCATCGTGGTCTGTGGTCGCACAGGAAACTGTTGACGGAAAGATCTACACACAGAAGCCAGAGATCGCTCCGGCAGCCGGCCAAGCGATAGACGAGAAGACCGATGCGCCGAAGCCGAACACTTTCACTGACGGGCCGGTGCCGAGTTGGATTTGGGGCGCGGATCAAAGCAAAAACTATTTCGTGCGGACGAAGTTCAACGGCACCGCTCAATTCGCCCTTTTGAAAGCGGCGTGCGACAACGTCACGAACGTGTGGGTCAACGGCCAAAAGGTCGGGACCAGTGACAACTGGAACAATCCGGTTGATGGGGACATCAAGGGACGGCTCAAGCAGGGTGAGAATCTGATTGAGGCGGAGATCATCAACGCTGGTGGCCCAGGTGGGTTTGTGGCCAAGGTTGTCTTGATTGCTCGCGATGGCAAAGAGCGTTATGTCGTGAGCGACAGTTCGTGGGAAGTGGCTGAGACTCGCGACGCGAAAGAATGGAGCAAAGCGAAGGTCGTTGGCAAATACGGCGATGAGCCGTGGGGCAAAGTCTTTGCCTCGACAGACACCGGCAGCACGCCGCGCGACACGTTCAACCTGTTGCCAGGCTTCCAAGTCGAAAAACTTTTCACGGTGCCGAAGGAGAAGCTCGGCTCTTGGGTGAATATGACGACCGATCCGAAAGGTCGATTGATCGTCAGCGATCAAGGAAACCTCGGCTTCTGTCGCATCACGCCGTCACCGATTGGCAGCGATGAACCGACGAAGGTCGAACATCTCGATATCAAGATCGACGGCAAGCAGATGTCCGGCGCTCAAGGTTTGCTCTGGGCGTTCGAAAGCTTGTATGTCGTCTGCAACGGCGGGCCGGGGAGTGGGCTGTATCGCTGCAAAGACACGGACGGCGACGATCAATTCGACAAGGTCGAGAAGCTGCGCGACATCCCCGGCGGCGGCGAGCACGGACCGCACGCGATCCGACTCTCGCCTGACGGAAAATCGCTGTTCGTTGCGGCAGGCAATCACACCAAGCTGCCGTTTGAGATCAAGACGAACGCTCTGCCGCAATTGATGGGTGGGCAGCGCACCGAGCAACTGCGAGCGACTCTGCCGGAAGGGTTTTCGTCGCGGTTGATGCCCAACTGGGACGAAGATGTGTTGTTGCCGCGCTATTGGGATCCGAGTGGTCATGCGGCGGGAGTGCTCGCGCCGGGCGGGTGGATTTGCAAAATCGATCCGGACGGCAAGACGTGGGAAGTGTTCTCGTCCGGCTATCGCAACCAGTTCGACTTCGCGTTCAACGCGGATGGCGAGATGTTCGCCTACGACGCCGACATGGAATATGACTTTGGTTCGCCGTGGCATCGTCCGACGCGGGTCGTCCACGCGACCAGCGGCAGCGAGTTCGGTTGGCGCAGCGGCACCGGCAAGTGGCCGAGCTACTACATCGACAGCCTGCCGGAGCTGATCAACATCGGCCCGGGCTCGCCCGTCGGCGTCGAGTTCGGTTACGGCACCAAGTTCCCCGCCAAGTATCAGAAGGCGTTGTTCATCTGCGATTGGACCTACGGCACGATGCACGCCATCCACATCGAGCCGTCCGGCTCCAGCTACAAAGCGACGAAGGAAGAGTTCGTCTCGCGCACGCCGCTGCCGCTGACCGACTGCACCGTTGGCAAGGACGGAGCCTTCTACTTCACCATCGGCGGCCGAGGCGCTCAGTCCGAGTTGTTCCGAGTCACCTACGTCGGCAAGGAAGATGTTTCGACGGTCGATACGCGGGACACGAATTTGGAGGGGGAAGAAATTAAAGGTGGTCGTCGGCTCACAACGGCCGGGCTACGAAATCTTCGCCACAGTTTTGAGGCATTGCACACCGGTGCCGCCGATCGAACGCGAGCCATTAGCGCGACGGTATTTCTAGGTTCTCCCGATCGACACATGCGATATGCGGCGAGAGTCGCCTTAGAGCGTTTGCCTCTTGAGGCTTGGCAAGATCGAATCTTTACGGTCGCAACAAATGTGTCGATTGGGAAAATCAACAAGAGTTTGCTAGGGGTTGATTTGCCGGAGTCGGCACCCAACCAAGTCATTCACGGATGCATCGGATTGGCTCGGCAAGCCGAGCCATCACTTCTGCCGAAGATAGTCGATGCCCTTGGCAAGCTTGATTTCTCCAAGCTCACCGAAGAACAACAACTCGGCCTGCTGCGTGCCTACCAACTCGCGTTCATCCGGCTGGGCAATCCCGACAAGGAGACGTGCGCCGCGCTGGCGAAGAAGTTTGACGATCTGTTCCCGCAGAAGTCGGACTTCGTCAACCGCGAGCTGGCGATCCTGATGGTTCACTTCCAGTCGCCGGGAGCCGTCAAAAAATTGGTGCCAGTGCTGGCTCAGGAGCGAGTCGCGTCGCAGCAGCCGGTTGGCGAGTTGATCAACCGCAATAAGGGCTACGGCGGAGTCTTCGCCGCGATGCTCGCCAACCAGCCCGACCAGCAGCAGTACCACTACGCCTTCGTCCTGCGCAACCTGAAGACCGGCTGGACGATCGAAGATCGCAAAACTTATTTCAATTGGTTCAACAAAGCCCGCACCTGGAGCGGCGGAGCCAGCTATCCCAAATACCTAACCAACATCGACAACGACTCCTTCGCCAACTCCACCGACGCCGAACGCCTCGCTATCGAAGCTCTCGGCATCCGCAAACCCTACGTCATCCCCGAACTGCCAAAGGCGACCGGCCCCGGCAAGGAATACTCGGTCAGCGACGTGATCGCTCTGGCGACCGACAAGCTCAAAGCCCGCGACTTCAAGAACGGCGAGAAGATGTTCAAAGCCGCTCGCTGCGTCGTCTGCCACCGCTTCGGCGGCGACGGCGGAGCGACCGGCCCCGACCTCACTCAACTCGCCGGTCGTTTCAATTTGAAAGACCTGACCGACGCCATCGTCGATCCCAGCAAGGTCATCTCCGACCAATACAAAGCCAGTATCGTCGAAACCAAAGCGGGCAAAGTGATCACTGGCCGCATCGTGAGCGAGTCAAAGGACTCCATCACGATCGTGGTTGATCCCGAGAACGCGACCAAAACCGTCGAGGTCAAAAAGTCCGATATCGAATCAAACCAACCATCGCTCGTCTCACTGATGCCCAAAGACTTGCTGAAGACTTTGAACGAAGACGAAGTCCGCGACCTGCTGGCGTACTTGCTGTCACGTGGAAATCCGAACGACGCGATGTT
>CAIJTL010000134.1 GCA_903823545.1 uncultured Planctomycetaceae bacterium | reverse complement strand
GACGTCATCTTAAAAAGCACGACGCGCGAGCGAGTGGTTTCGTTTTGAACCATCCGCTCGCGCGTCGTTTTCGTGAAGACCATTCGCTTGCGCGTCGTGCTTACGGAGACTATGTCGCCGTCACGCTGCAATCCGGATTTGGTCACGTTTCCGCATCGTCTGCCAGTATTCGAGCGGCATGTTCATGGCGAGCTTCAACGCTCCCGACGCACCGGCGAAGACTGAGTCATAGACTTTCGTCACTTTTCCGCCGCCGAGTTCCTTCAGTCCTTGTTCGATGAGGTTGTCGAGGCCGCGAAGTTGGCTTCCGCCGCCACCGAGCAGAATGTTGTTGAGCATTCGGCGCTGATATTCGGGGTCGAGCTTCGCGATCACTTCATACAGCCCTTCCACGATCGGTTGCACGATTGTGTTGCAGGCGTCTTTCAACGGCTGCGTGACGTCGTATTGCTTCGGACGTCCTTTGGCCGTCAGCGTGACGATCGCTTTTTCATTCAGGTCGTGGACGAAGCCGAATTTCTCTTTGATTTCGCGAGCCATGTTGGCTGTGATCTGAACTTCGGGGTAAGCCTCGTGCATGTTGTTGAGAAATGCCTCATCAACCATGTCGCCGCCAAGGCTTAATGTGACCTGATCTTCTTCGGTGGGATACGTGCCGAACATCGGGCACAGGTCGATCGTTCCCGCTCCGATATCAACGACGAGCGTGTCGTTCAATTGGTTCATGCCGTAAGCGATCGTGAATGGTTCCGAAACGATCACGACCGCATCGAACGCGTCTTTGGCGGCATCGAGAAGGACTTGCTTATTCTTGATCGAGGCTCGTGAAGGCGCACCGATCACTCCATAGATCGGTTGATCGGCAGTCGGACGCATTTGCGAAACAACGTGTTCAAGCATGAGCTTCGCCGCTTCTTTATGGGCGTCGGACTTTGTGCCGTCCATGTCCGCCTCGGACTGCTCGACGTACTTCAGGACGCCTCGTTCAAAAGGGCGGACAACGTTGAGTGCCAAACGAAAGTCTTGGATTTCCTTACCGAAGATGACGTCGCGTCCCAGCATCGTCCGAGCCACGTGATCTTTCGGCCAACCGACTGCCGTCGGCAGCATTTCGCGTCGCCCGTTTGAGCAGGCGGCTGAGGTTTTGAAGGTGCCAAAATCAACGCCAATGTAATTAATGCCCTGATCCATGAGCGGAAACCTTTAGTGGTAGTACGAGAGGAGGAACGTAGCGGCAAGCTGCCAGCTTGCCGTTGGGTGATCAATCTGGATAAGTCGACGGATAGTGTCGGGGAATGCGACAGTCTGGCAGTTTGTCGCTACGGAGTTGAAATCTCACGCCGCTATGCGAGTCTCTTCGATTTGCTCGCGAAGCTTAAGGTTGTCTTCAAAGACTTGTCGCATCATCGCGTCTTCTTGTTGCTGTCCGAGCTCTTCTTCCATTTGACGCTTGAGCGCGTAAATCGGAGTGACGTGAATCGGTGGTGCTGTAGGCTTCAAGACCGGGTCAACAGCCACTGGTGCTGCCGCGACCGCGACCGTTGACGCCGCTGCGGCAGCAAAACCGAGCGGCTGGTTGAGTTCTACTTTGAACGTGAACTGTGGGTTCGGTCCAAACTTCCGTAGGACTGCGACTGCCACACCGACGAGGAGCACGAGTGCTCCGAAAAGCCCGGCCATCATCAGGCTGTTGAGATTCAACAGGAGTTGCGAGGCGATTGACGAACTCGCATTTGCCGCTTGATCCGGAGTTGCAGTTCGTTCGGCGAGACGAAATTCGTGAATGACGGTTGTCGTCGTGGGAACTGCATCTTGACTGTGAGTCTGTGAGCGGAGCCCTGCAAACGGAGCGCTTGATGAATTCGTCTCTTCCATCCGTCCGGTTGGAATCGATGTATTGTTGTTTGAAAGCTGCTGAATAAGTGGCGATCCAGACTTGATTTGAGCGTTGGAAAGATCGCTGTGGGTAGGTTGCTTGACAGTGATCGAACCCGATGACTTGGAACTAGAGGCTGGTTCTGACAACTCCTCAGCAGTTGGGATCGAGGCGAATTTCGATACGGATAGAGGCTTCGCTGATGTCACGTCTGATTCGACGGAGTCCTCTTCGGAATCGTCATCAGCCGCCTTGAATCCAAGTGCTCGCAGTGATTTCGTTGTCGTGGGCTTTTCTTCGAGCGAGTCATCTGGATCAGTCTGTTTGCGAGCGCCGCTGCGGCCCTTCGGGAGATCAAGTTCGATCACTTCGGGCACAGTTGAAGGAGAAGAAATAATCTCAACCGGAAGTCGTGTGGCTGAGGGCGAATCGGAGGACGCAGAGTCGTCGAGTGATTCAGTCAGGTAGGTCGGATCGGTGGCTAACTCTGCTAAGAACTTTTTCGGAGACTTCTCGCCGAGATTCCATTCGACAGGAACTGCGGCCGCTTGATCAGCATGTCGTCGAGCCGCATCGAGATCACCGTTGGCGGCCGCTTTTCGAGCGAGGTCCATCAGCCTTCGTGCTTCAGCTTTCTGTTTTGCCAGTTTGCCGAAGTCGACGATTTTAGGTTGCACTTTGCGTGGGGCAGGGGTCGGCCCTTGTGCTCTGGCAGTGGACAACAGGGCTGATTCGTATGGCAGCGACAAGTGAGCTACGAGCGTCAGTCCACACACCACCGTAGCCGGCAGCGCGAACCGACGGATGCGGCCTCGGTGTTTCGCTCGATGGTGATTTGGACGTGTTGACATAACAGACGATCCCTGAAAGCTCTGTGTTGTTTGTGTTCGTTCGCGATTTCGTTGCGAGCGACTGCCACGAATGGCGTGCGTTTTATTCTTCACGTTCGCTCAACAGAACTTTGCCTGAGGTGTTGGTAGCTGTCGTTGCGGTAACCGACTTCTTTCGCGGAATCTCGTCGGAGACGGCAACCTTTTTGACGGTGTTGTTGGAACGCTTCGTTGCGTTTGATGAATTGCTTGTGACATTGACCTTTGGCTGTTTTGGCGATGCGGCACGATCGCGAGGAAACAACGCAGTCTCGTCGACTTTGGGGCCATTGATGCGCTCATCATCGAGTGTGTTCAAGTCATTCGCGATGCTCTGGTTTTGCTCGATGTCACGATCCAAGAGGGCAATTTGTGTGAGTGCTTCAGCCGCAGATTGTTTGTCGGGCTCAAGCGTTAACGCTCGACTGTAAGCTTTGACGGCCAGTTCCTTATTGCCACTTTGCGTGGCGACATAGCCGAGATTTGAAAGCGCGTCAGCCTCCGGCAACGTGTTCTGGAACATTCGGAAACTCTCTTTGAGATCCCCTTCATAACCCAGTGCGAGGGCGAGATTGTTGTTCGCTCGCTTGCTCTGAG
>CAIJTL010000133.1 GCA_903823545.1 uncultured Planctomycetaceae bacterium | reverse complement strand
CCTTCTTGTTTGCTTCCTCGGCAGCCTTCGTGGCAGCGTCAGCAGCGGCCTTTGTATCTGTGAAAACTTTCGTTGCAGCAACCTTCGCAGCCTCTGCCTTTGTCGCGGCCTCTTGAGTTGGTTTGAGTTTTTCTTCGCTAGTTTTCAACGTAGTTTGAGCCATAGTCAAAGCGGTCTTCAGCTTTGCGATTTCATCACTGAGCGATTTTGCCTTGTCTTGAACCATCTTGAGTTGCAGTGTTGCGGCATCCTTGCGGCTCTTCGCTTCGTCCGCTTGCTGCTTCAGTTGATTGAGCTTTTCATCTGTGACCGGCTCGTCGGCAACTGCTCGCAACGCAGTAACGCTAAAAACCGAGAAGGCCACCATGGTGACCAGCAAAAGAGCACGTGGAGCAAGACGAATCATGAGGCAATCCTTTCCGGAAGGCGTGTGTCGCTCGGTGGCGGCAGAGAGTCGAAGCGTTTTGACGCTCCTAAATCCGAGTTTCCTAAGGCAGGACGTTAACGGCGGGTGGCACACTCACTCGAATGGGTGAAGGTTCGGAACAGCATCCCTTGATGGATATGGAGTGTCAAGCAGCGACGATGGTCTCGTTGGCAGGATGACTCTCCATAAATTATCCAACGAGCGTAATCGGAATGATCAGCCGTCGGCTATTTTGATGTGGTCAATTAACTCAACAAAAAAACCAGCGAGGCATTCGAGCGACTGCCAAGCTGGTTTGTTGTGTGCGACATTAACCGCCTCAAGTCGGCGGTGCGATTAACCTTTGCGATGTCGAATACGAGCACGCATACGTCGCTTGTTACTGCCAATCTTGCGTCGGCCGCGACCGGTTCTCTTAACACCCATTGCTGAAGACTCCGTCTGATCTCTGGGAAAACTGAACGTGATTCAAACATCACTAGCCCGGTGAAACAAGGCGGGACTCTAGCAACAGCGACAATTGGCTTCAACGCTGATCCAGCCTTCCCATCTGGCCCCGAAAATCTGCGTCCAAGCAGAGCGAGCTTGGTGTACGGCGCAGAAGTGCAATTTGGCAACAAATTCAAGGTGTTGGCGGCGGCCTATTCTCAAGAATGAACGCAGCTATTTCATTCAAAGAGTTCTGTTGTTCGAGCCATGCAGATTGTACCGGTCACTCTGGCAATGAATCGAATTCGCGCTGCTGGTTCTTCCGCTGTCAAACGACGATCCGACGCCACTCGCAAAAAAATCACCAGGATCTTGTAAATCACTCAAGATCGTCCCTATCGGATATCTAACGTGGAAATTCGGCATCGTTTCGAGCGTTTCCAATCCTCAACGTCGTTGTAGAGGGCACATTCTTATTCGGATCGACACCGTCACTGCTTTCGCATCCATCGAGGGAGTATCATGCAACGAGACAAGAAGGTTGGATTAGCGTTAGCCATTTTGCTGTGCAGCATCGTCGGAGCTTTCTTCATTCGTGATGAGGCCCCGAAAACCAATGCGCCTGAGCTCAAGAATCCAAACCGTTTGGATTCCCAAATCGCTCAAGGGGAAAAGCAGCCGTATTCCGAACCGGAATCTCGACGGACCAGCGCATCGCGCGGTGATCGCAGTCGAAGCCCTTGGGAGATTCCGGAGTATTTGAATCCTGATGCAGATCGTTCTGAAAGCTCCAAGAACAAAAGGAATATTTCGCGAGATCCAGCAGATCAACGAATCTGGACTCCTGAGGCACCAGGAACGGTCGTACTGTCACCGCCAACGGACGATGAGTCTCCTGCGGTCCCTATTCCTGATCACAATAAGGAATGGGCCGTTCGACAAAAGAATGGGGACGTCGTCGCGTTGAAAAACGTTGATCCGAATCAGCAGGGGGCAGGCAGTTCGAGAAGTCACGTTGTTGTTGCGGGTGAAACGCTTTCGTCGATCGCGGGAAAATATCTCGGCACCCAAGCTCGTTACCTGGACATCTTCCAGGCAAATCGAGACCAACTGAAAAGTCCCGATGATCTGAAGGTGGGAATGAAACTCAATATTCCCGAACGACATTCCGACGTGAAGTCGAACTCAAATCAACGCACGACGAGCGTTGAGCGAGCTTCACCCAGCACCAATAAGCCAAGTCGATCGCCTTCAGGTTCTGCGTCAAACAAGATTACCGAGAAGTCAAAACCCTCTGACAGCGCGGCAGACGTTCCAGCCAAAAAGGTGCAGTTCAAGCCTTCGAAGACTGGCCCCGCCATTCGGAGGTCTGCGGAAAACGAGGCGAATCCTTCTGGTAAATCGTTGACTCAGACTGCTCCTCAGGACTTACTCGAAGTGGACGACGGAGTTTTGGCGGAACTTGAGAAGACGACGGAGACCATTGTCAAAAACGCAGCTCCAGAAGAATCACCGGTCGTTCCACGAGTTGCTCAGGCGGATCGAGATGAAATGCTTTCAGTTGCTTCACCCGATACTGCTCCGGCGGCAGGGGTAGCTGCAGAGCAACCGGCGAAGGAGTAGGTCAGGTTTGCTCCGCCCCAATGTTGGCTATTGCATATGTTGGCTCAGCGAGGAAATTCAGCCGAGCCGAGTGGTGATGAGATGTTCGAGTTTGACAATATCGGCTGAGAACTTGCGAATTCCCTCAGCCGTTTTTTCTGTTGCCATCGCGTCTTCATTTAGCTCGAAACGAAATGCCTTTTCGTCAAACGAGACCTTATCGAGCGGCAACTTCGTGGCTGCGGATGCATCAAGTTTTCGAGGCACTTCTTCTGTCGATGCAGCAAGTTCACTCAATAAAGTCGGGCTGATCGTCAACAAATCGCAGCCAGCGAGTTCGGTAATTTCGCCTTTGTTCCGGAAACTCGCCCCCATCACTTCGGTGTGGTAATCGAATCGTTTGTAGTAATTGAAAATCTGAGTGACTGAAATCACGCCTGGGTCTTCCGATGGCGAATAGTCACGCTTCGTTGTTGCCTTGTACCAGTCAAGAATTCGTCCCACGAACGGCGACACCAGTTGAACTCCGGCCTCAGCACAAACCACCGCCTGCGCAAATGAGAATAGCAGCGTCAGATTGCAATGGATTCCTTCTCGCTCCAGCAGTTCTGCCGCATGAATTCCCTCCCAAGTGCTTGCGATCTTGATGAGTATTCGGTTTCGATCGATCCCTTGAGCTTCATACAGACGAATCAGTTGCCGAGCCTTTGCAATAGTCCCCGTCGTATCAAACGACAGCCGTGCGTCTGTTTCAGTAGAGACTCGCCCCGGAACGATTTTCAGAATTTCTAAACCAAAGTTGACCAGCACGTTATCGATCACGTCCTCGATTCGCTTCGCACCAGTCAGTCCAGCGTTCTTCCGGTCGCTGATCGCCTTATCAACGAGCCATGTATACTCCGGCTTCGACGCCGCTGACAAAATGAGTGAAGGGTTTGTTGTGGCATCCTGTGGGAGATATTGCCTCATCGACTCAAAGTCGCCCGTGTCTGCGACCACTTTCGTTAGGCTTTTCAATTGCTCAAGTTGCGAAAGACTTACCATTAGCTGCGCCTATTTTTGTGATGTTTGTCAGCGAGGAAACGTAGCTTTTGCGGCTTTCTCGCGCATTGAAGATGCCTTAAGCAGAAACCATCGGCAAACCAAACAGCCGCCGAGCATTATCAGTTGTGATCGCAGCCATATCGTTAAGTGTCATACCGCAGGCCTCAGCTATACTTTCTGCGGTATGCTTAACAAACGACGGCTCGTTGCGTTTGCCGCGGTGTGGTAGCGGTGCCAAATAGGGCGAATCAGTTTCAACCAGCAATCGGTCGAGCGGGACCTTCTTTGCCAGTTGACGGAGCGACTCATTTTTCTTGAACGTCAGCATTCCCGCAAAGGAGATGTGCAGACCAACTTCCAACGCGACATCGAGCGTTGCTTCACCGCCGCAGAACGAGTGCATCACCCCTTTGAGCGTCCCCGTACTTGACGCCTCGCGCAACACAGCGACCACATCCGGCTCTGCTTCACGGCAATGC
The DNA here is from genome assembly GCA_903823545.1 of uncultured Planctomycetaceae bacterium. Taxonomy (GTDB): domain Bacteria; phylum Planctomycetota; class Planctomycetia; order Planctomycetales; family Planctomycetaceae; genus SXKJ01. Next base: position 3,723 of record CAIJTL010000133.1, on the reverse strand, counting down.
ACGATGAACGGCAACGATCGAACGCGAGCCAATTCTATCTGCCGCCGAAAGTAATCGAGCTGAATCTCAAACGGCGTGTGATCCCAGTACCTATCCAACCCGGTCTCGCCAATCGCTACCACTTTCGGTGACGCGGCCAATTCCTCAACCAGCTCCCAATCACCGGGCTTCGCTTGAGCCGCATAGTTCGGGTGAATGCCGACCGACGCAAACACATTCGGCACGCGAGCCGCAAGCTCAATCGTCGCGCGACTATTGCCCGCCGTCGTCGCGACAGCCACCATCGCGATCACGCCTGACTCAATCGCCCGTGCAATGACGTCATCCAAATCCTCGCTGAATGCATCCTCATCAAGGTGAGCATGAGTGTCAATGAACTGCACGAGTTCTCTCCGTAGCACGGTTTTCAAAACCGCAACACAGGCGGCTCGCCTGTGCTTTTCTCGAACAACAGCACAGGCGAACCGCACGTGCTACGTTCCAATGCCACCTCTAAGAACCACTGGCCTTCAGTGCGGCCAGATTCGAACGCTCGTTCCGACCGACCACTTCGAGGATTTCTAGAACCTCATCACCGCTCGGCAACATCGTCGACATGCGGTCAATCACTTCCACCACACGTGACTGCGTCGCGATCAACTGCTTGATCAAGAACTTCAACGAGACATAGTGCAGGTCGGTGAAGTCAGCAGAGAACGCCCCGGCTTCTACACGAGTTTGACGCGGAGCGAGATATTCCGTCATCAACCGAATCGACTCGCGTTGGCGAGCCACACACTGATCAACGATCGATTTGAGTTTGTCGCCATCAGCACCGATCGTGGTCCATGGCCAGCAATCCCCGACGTACTGCAAGAAGCAGCCCGAGACGTCGCGCTGCACGCGATTCAGGATTTCGAGGTCGGTCGAGAGAGCCATGTGTGCTTGAATTTCAAAAAGTCTGAGGTCGAAAGATTGTCCGGGGCAGCTAATGCTACCTGCCAACCTGAGTTAGTAGGGAATTCGCCACTTCTTGGAACGTTGCAGTGAAGCGTTGCGGCAAAATGCCTAATCCCAAGACTGGTAAACAGATCAACAACACATAAACACCAACGGGAAACAATTCGTATCGGACGGAACGAGAACCGGCTGGACGAGGCTTGATATACATCGCCTTGAGGATGCGAATGTAATAGAAAAGACTAAAAACTGTGTTAATGGCTCCAGCACCTAAGACGCCCCACATCACCCAGTGAACTGAAGTTGCCTTAAAGACGGAGCTAAAAATAACAAGCTTTGCCCAGAAACCACCCATAGGAGGCAAGCCCACCAAGCTAAAAACACACAGAAGCATCCCAAAACAGAGTACGGGAGACTGAGTGGCCAAGCCGTTGTAGTCCTCAATCTCTTCACTAAAAATTTGGTTCCGAATTAGCGCAACGATTGAAAACGCACCGAGATTCATAAACAGATACACGAAAAGATAATAAATCAGCCCCTCAATGCAACGACGGGTTTCCGCTTGAGTATCGAGTCCGACATGTTTGCCGTGAGCCAACACCAATAATGCAGAAACAGCCATCAACATGTAGCCCGCGTGCGCGATCGTCGAGTAGGCTAAAAGTCGTTTGACATTCGTTTGACCATACGCCGACAAGTTTCCGAATGTCGCGGTAGCGGCAGCCAAAACGCCTAAGCCAATTCCGAACGAAAATGCAATTTCAGAAACGACCGCCGAGTTTCCAGAAAAAGACAAGCCGAATCGAACCAACAGCGCAAAGGCACCAGCCTTCGATGCCACAGACAAAAATCCGGCAACTTCAGCAGCTGCGCCTTCAAACGCATCTGGGCACCAAAAGTGAAAAGGAAAGATTGACAGTTTGAAGGCCAGTCCAACCAAAACCATCATTCCTGCCAACAAAATTGTGCGGACGGTCGTCGCGTCGCTAATTCCTGAGTTTTGATTGACGATCATTTCTAGTCGCTGCGCCATCTCCGGGAGCGATCCAGTACCCGTGAGTCCCGCCAATAAGCTAATACCGTATAACATCACGCCAGCGGCACCAGCACCATAAACAACATACTTAAGTGATGCCTCGCTGCTTTTCTTACGTCCCTTCAATAACCCAACCATTGCATAGCTGGGCACACTGGTCATTTCGACGCCCATGAAAACCATCAAGAGATGGTTAGCCGACGCCATAATCATCATGCCGATAGTCGAGCCGATAAGGAGCGTGTAGAAGTCAGCAGCATCATCGCGATCGGGAATACCTGTTAGCACAGTGAGTGTGATCGTGAGGATCAAAAACAGGCTCAGGAACATTCTAAAGAACGTGGCAAACTGATCGAACATCAGCATGCCTGTGAAGAATTGAGTCGGCTGAATTTCACCCGTCACTAAGCGATCGAACTGGCATAGCGTCAGCGCAAATGACGTGAATGCACCGAGTAACGCAATCCACTGAGAAGGTATGCGGTTCAACCCCGGTAGCACTCGCAATGCCAGCATTAACACGATCGTGCCGCTAAGCACCAATTCTGGTGCAAAGAGTCCGACAGAGGTTTTCGTTGTTTCGTCCAGCAGGCGGACGACCAGAGATCCAATATCGTTCATGATCGCTCTTGAGTCCGTCGGCCTAATTCTGTGTCTGAGTTGTTTGCACGCCGCCGGTCAGCTTCTGTGTGTTCTGATAACCGGTATCCAAACCTTGCACCAACTTTTCCATCGACTTACTCGTCATGTCAAACACATAGTGAGGAAGTACTCCAAAGAAGATGCAGAACGCCAGGAATGTAGCAGCGATAAATGTTTCACGAGTTGAAAATGGATTTGCTTTGATCTCGTCTAAGTGCGGCCCCTTGTATTCCGGGCCGAGGTACACTCGTTGTAAGCACCACAAAATGTAACCAGCCGTGATTATCACGCCGCCAGCCGAAACGATTGCTAATGTCTTCGAATAATTCCAGGCGCTCAGCACCACGAAGACCTCACCGATGAAACCGCACATTCCTGGCAGCCCAAGTCCGGCAAAGAAGATGCCAGCAGCAAGGCCTGAGTACAACGGCATCAGCCCCGCCAAGCCGCCGAATTGATTGAGATCACGGTGATGGACTCGGTCGTAGATAACGCCGACCATAAAGAACATTGCCGGCGAAGATATCCCGTGTGCCAACATCTGGAACATCGCACCATTCATCCCCATGAGCCAATAGTCTCGTCCAACTGCCGCTCCACTGGGCTCTGAGATCTTCCAAACCGCGATGCCCAACAGCACATAACCCATGTGGCTCACTGAACTGTAAGCAACCAAACGTTTGAAGTCTGTCTGAGCAAGAGCTGCGAATCCGCCGTAAATAATGCTCGTCACGCCGATGGCAACTAATACGTAAGCCGCATATTGAGCACCGTATGGGCACAAAGGGAAGGCGATTCGAATGATCCCGTAACCGCCCATTTTTAAAAGCACACCAGCGAGGATCATTGAGATCGGTGTAGGAGCCTCAACGTGTGCATCAGGTAGCCAAGTGTGGAACGGGAAGCTCGGTACTTTGATCGCGAAGCCAATAAACAAGAGAATAAAGGCCGCGACTTGTAGGCTCGGGCTGAAGACATTCCCCTTTTCTGCCATCGCGGTTAATTGCATCAAATCGAAGGTGCCGATGTGCCCCTCCGGAGCGCTTCCAAAATAAAACATCAGAATTGCGATCAGCATCAATACGCTGCCAGCCAACGTATAGAGG
>CAIJTL010000132.1 GCA_903823545.1 uncultured Planctomycetaceae bacterium | reverse complement strand
TGACTCGTCTACTTTTCTAAGCCGATCAATCGTTGCCATCGCGACAGCGGCGTTGTGAGCTTGGTGCTCGCCGGACAGCATCAATGGCAACGCGGTCCAAGAACGCAACGGCGTTGTGATATCAACCGAGTCATGCGGCTCATGGCCGGCTGCGTGATAGACGTAAGAGAACTCACGATCGATCTGCCACAAGTTGGAGTTCTGTGCTTGGCATGTCGCAGCAATCTCAGCCTGAGCCTCTGCGCCAACTACGCCGCTGATCACAGGCACGCCCGGCTTGATGATCCCCGCTTTCTCGCGAGCGATCTGCGACAAACTGCTGCCGAGGATTTGCGTGTGATCTCGGCTGATCGTTGTCAGCACACACGCAATCGGCGAGCAGACATTCGTTGAATCGAGCCGACCTCCCAAGCCGACCTCCAACACGACGATGTCTGATTTCTGTTGCAGAAAAAACAACCACGCGAGCGCGGTCGTGATCTCAAAAAACGTCGGATTGAACGGCTGCGGATCAGACTCACATTGCCGCACCGCAGGTTGAACTTGCCGAACAAGTTCAATCATTTGATCTGCGTTTGGACGGATTCCTGCGACTTGCATCCGTTCCTCAAACGCATCGACGTGCGGCGAGGTATAAAGCCCCGTGCGATATCCGGCGGCAGACAACATCTCTGCCAGCATAATCGCGGTCGAGCCTTTTCCCTTTGTCCCGGCAATGTGGATGCAGGGCAATTGGAGTTGCGGACTGCCGAGCAATTCGAGCAAACGCCGCATCCGTTCGAGCTTGAAGTCCTGCTTGCCGCCAGCGGGAGTTCGCTCGAAGTTCACTCGGTCGAACAGAAACTGCACGGCCTGTTCGTAGGTTTGCACGGGTTCGGACATGAGACGCCACATCAGGGAAAATTGACGCGGCGGAGTGTATCGGGCAAAGGGCGTTGGGCCAGTCAGAGTGAGTAAACGAGAGGCTGACGATCGACAATTCGTATCACTGTAATCGTCCCGCATCGACACCAACCTTCACCGGCGAAGGCAATGGTGCATCGAATGATTTCAACTGCGAGTCTCGTGATTGCGAATTCTCCGCCCCAATAAACTCGAATGGCGCGGCAAGAATGCCGTCGATGTTCAGCTTAGTCTCGCTTATCGACTGTCGACGACCATCTTTCGGGTCGATCAACACAACCATGTCGATGTTACGACCAACGAGTACCGCAGACATCTCCCAGTCTATGGCTGATTCCCAATTGGTCGGCAGACGCTTAGAAACCCAAGCGATCAACGCTGCTCGCCGATTCGCGGAAGTCGTCATTGTCGCAGATGCTGAAGCCATCCCCAACGGACGTGAGGCCAAATCAAACACGCAACCTTCCGCCGTGAGTGCTACGTGACTCAGTTGTGTTTCTTCGGTACGTGGCCACCAACGCAACAGCGGTCCGCTATCACGCAGCGTGAACTGACGCAGTTCGCAACGCCAATCGAAGCCACCTCGATCGACGAATTGCAGGAACTCACCCGCGCCAACCTTAAGCACGTTCGTTGCCGTAAAGCTCTTCGGGGGCGAGTCGATGAATACCGCCGGTCCTGCTCCCGAAAAAACACAGTCTTGTAGGCTGATGTTTGTGAGTGATCGATCTTCGGTTCGTGTTCTCTCTTTTACTTCGCGCGACCTCCAAGCGATCGCCGCGCCGCGATTTCGTGCCATTGTGAGTACGCCGCCGACTTTCGAGTTGTCCTTCTCTTCTTCCGAATCTTGCTCAAAGCGGCAGCCGATCACCTGCAATTGTTGGCTATCAGCGACAAGCAACGCGGGCGGGCGTTTTGACGTGGAAGACTCTCGAATCACACGGATGTGACGGAGTTGAATTCGCTCGGCCCACAGCGATAACGATTCATCGCTCACGAGAATTTCGGCGGGGGAGGCTTCGTCGCCAACAATCTCCAATAGGCCACTCTTCACCGATATCGCCGCTGCCAAGAAGCGACCGGAGGCCGGTAAGTCGATCCTCCCCTTTGCGTTTGGTGGCGGGAGCGGTTGCGGTTCTGATTTCACGACAGGCTTTGCCGATGTGGTATCGCCGTTAAGTGATTCTGCGGACTCTCGTGACTCTGTAGCCGGCTCTGACAAAAACGCAGGCTGATCCAGGTCGCGTAAAGACGTCTTCTTCTTTTGTGACTGAGGCTCGGTGGTATCGCCTTCTGAACCCGGAACGAATCGTTTCAGACCGTGAGTCTTCGCTAGGGAGAGGACATAATTTCGCGCGCCCTGATCGAACATCGACAGAGCGGCTCCGGTGAGCACAAAAAGCACGGCGACCGTGAGTGGCCAGCCCGAATTGCTTTCGACTGGCTCACGTCGTGGTGCCGTGCGATCGAACTCGCCTCGATAGTGGGCGAGCTGACGACGACCGGATCGAGTCGGTGCCCCCAATTGTACGGCCGCCTCGCGAATTGTTTTCGGTCTCGCAGACGGACTGATCGCTGTCCAACTCCGTAACGAATCAGCCAACCAAACTGGGACGTCAGGAACCCATTCGCGAACATCAGGGACCGGTCGAGTTTGATGAGCGGCCAACTTCGCCAGCGGATCGCCGTCTGTGAACGGTGGCCTCCCCGCGAGTAGATGCCACAGCAGGCAACCGAGTGCGTAAAGATCGCTCAATGTCGTCGGCACTTCACCGGTTGTGATCCGTTCGGGAGCCATCCCGTTGTATCGTTCGGCAGACAGGATCGTATGAAATGAAAACTCTGGTCGCAGTGCCGACACACTTCCGGCATCGACGAGGACCGCTTGTCCCTTGGGAGTGACTCGCACGTTGCTCAAGCTAATGTCACCGTGAACCAGCCCGCGAGCTTCCAGTGCGGCAAGTCCGTCTAACAATTGCCGGCCCAACTCCACGACGATCGGAATCGGAAATCGACCACGTCGAATCAACAGCTCGGACAGATTTGGACCACGGATATGTCGGCTGATCGTCACCAACCGCAGTTTTCCCGCCGACGGCCATTCGGTCACCTGAGTGGCTTGCGGCAAAACGATCGCCGGATGATCGAATTCCGCTGCGAGCGTCGTCAGCTTGTTCAATCGCTCGCTGAGTAGCTTCACGTTTTCCGGAGCGACCGAGGTCAGCTTCAACACACAAATATCATCCGCATCACGCCGCCGAGCGAGGTAGGTTTCGGCCAGCGCCGTTGCTCCCAGCTTTTCCAGCAACAAGCACGGGCCGATGACCAACGTCTCTGCTTTGCCTGCTTCCAAACACTGGGCTTGAAACGCCGTGATGCGCCGCGTTTGAACCAACCCGTCAATCCAGATCGAATCGAAGGTCGGCAAGTCGCGAGTCAACCTCCGCACATAGCCACGACACTTCCGCAAATCGCGCGGAGTGCAAAGCTTCAACGCCGAAAGCGTTTTCAAAAGTTGTGCGGACGGAGGCTCAAGCACACGGACATCCTTTTCCGAGGCAGACACGCTCCCCTGCAGCCAAACACTCTTTCCTGAGTTTCCAGAAGCCTGCGGGGGGCGGGGTTATCCCAAATCCCCCAGAACCGAGCAAGACGCACCCGAAATCAGGCAAGGCAAACGCTGCGACAAACTAACCCGAAGCGTGAGCGAGGGCGATTCCACGCGT
>CAIJTL010000131.1 GCA_903823545.1 uncultured Planctomycetaceae bacterium | reverse complement strand
CAAGCATCCATTCCCCTTCGGCACCATGATGTGTCGCAGGAGTTTCGACGAAGACATCTTTGCCCGCTTCACACGCCATCGTCGTCATCAACGCGTGCCAATGATCGGGAGTCGCAATCACCACCGCATCGACCTGCGGGTCATCGAGCAGCCGCCGGAAGTCACGCTCGATTCTTGGCGAAGTTCCCTGAGCTTGTTGAACGGACTGCATCGCAGACAGAATCACATTGTCATCAACATCGCACAGCGCGACGACTTGAGCGTTCGGCAACGCTGCAAAACCAGTAGCGAGTGCTTTCCCGTGATTACGAACACCGATCACGCCTATCCGCAGTCGATCGGACACTATCTCTTTCGCGAGAGCGGCGGCTCCAACGAGTCCAACGCCAACCACGCCTGCAGCGACTCCGGCGGCATTTTGAGCGCTCCGACCGAGAAACTGCCGACGGTTGAGGTCACGTTTGAGAAAATCGTCTACGTTCATAAGTCATCTTTCTGGAACACGGATCGCCAAACAGTCTAATCAGCGAACGGATCAATGTCTCCGAAGAAATCCGGAAATGCCCCAGCGGCTTGACGGCAAGCGATGAGGTCGGAAGATTGTCCCACCTCCTCGACCAATAGAATTCACCAGGAAACCTCATGCAAAGCCGAGCTTGGATCAGACGTTCGTTTTGGACGGGAGCCGCGCTGACTTTCGTCGCGTTGCTTGCGTGCTTGATCATGTTAGTGCTGCACGCGGTGGGTGACAGCACCGGGTCAGTCGGCGTCTGGGGGGTGTTCTTGGTAGCGATCGTGGCGTGGGTGGTAAACTTCGTGGGGCTGGTCGCGTTACTCGCTTGGCGAGCGATGCAAGAAGACAACTCCGCAGCCGGTTCCGTTTCTGATTCGAGTACGCGAGGAAGTTGATGCCGATCAAGTTTCGATGTCAGCATTGTCGGCAGTTCTTGGGTATCTCGCATTTGAAGGCGGGACTGCTCGTCGATTGCCCGACGTGTGGTCGGACGATTCGAGTTCCCGATCCGGAAGGGCACGTCGAACCGTTGCCGGAGCCGAAGCTCAATCTGCAAGACTCGCGCTTGGCCAACGCGTTGAACGAACTCGCAGCACTCGGTCGCGGCGAATCCTTTGAGCCAGAATCAGCCGTCGCTGTCGCCGAAGTTGCTCAAGAAACTCCCAAGCCCCCCACTGCAGCGACCACACCGGCCCCGATTGCTCCATCGGCTCCCGTTGCCGCGCCAGCACCGGTTCCTATTCCCATTCGAGTCGAACCGCCGCTGCCACCAAAAACAAACCCCATTGAGGCGCATGATCTCAACAAGCTGACTCCCGCCGCGACGATGCAAGAGTTGGCGGCGCTAGCGAATCAAACTCCCTCGCGCGATCCCACTGCCGAACAACCATTTCTCGAACCACAACTTCACGCGAATGGCCGAACCGCTTCGCGATCGTGGGCAAACCGCAGACTTGCGCTCAGTTGGGTCATCACGATTGCTCTGGTCGCATTCTTTCTTGGCTTCATTGCCGGACGTTGGGATCGCTCCTCGAACACCAGCAGTCCAACGAACAACGTCACAAACAACGGCAATGCAAACAACAATCCTCCGAACAACTCACCGCCCGGGAACGGAATCACGAAGAGTGGCACGACAATGAGTAGCACTACTGCCACTCGGAAGGATCAATCTGCGAATTCCAGCAGCGCTCCTGCCGTGCGCGGGCGAGTTACTTACCAAACCGACTCGGGCGAGCGACGCCCGGATCGCGGGGCGAGAATTCTCTTGCTCCCCGAAAAGCGTGAAGGGTCCGCGAAGCTCAGCGTTGTTGGACTCCGTTCCGCCGACACTGATGCCGATGTGCAAATTGCAGCGACCAGCCTGCGAGCTTCTGGCGGAGAAGTCGCCGTTGTCGATGAATCAGGAAACTACGAAATCGGCACACTGAAGCCGGGAACATACCGCATCGTCGCGCTATCGCACTTCCAACCACGCGACAAACGCGAATCGCTAGACGGCTCACTGAAGGGAATCCTCGACAACTTCTTTGAGCGTTCCGAACAACTTCTCGGCAAGTGCCGATACCATGTGGATCAACTGAAGTACTCCGGCAAAGAGACGGAATTGTGGGATCATCAGTTTGAGCGAGAATGACGCCCCGCACGAACCAATCTAGCACGACGCGCCAGCGAGTGGTTCTCCCAATGACCAGTCGCTGGCGCGTCGTGCTAGCTTCCACTGACATCGGAATGTTATTGCGATCCCGTTGTTGAATTGCGCTGTCGATGCAGGCCCAGATCAACCACTCCGACCATACGACTGACATCCAACTTTCGCTCCAAGAACTCGGCAATCCGATAAGCCGAAGGCAAGGTCTCGCGAATCAGATGGGCGTGTTGGATATCCAACATCTGCATGTCTTGGCGCTTCGTGAGTAGCGTGTCAATTGTTTTTAGATGCCGTTCAAAATGCTGAAGCATCGTTGCCGAATCGAGCCCGATTGGCTGATTGAGTCGCTGCAACATCTGCTCTTGCGACTGAAGTACTTCGTGCAGATCGCGGCGAACAAAAATCACGCGATAGTCGAAACCGGTCGGCAACCGAGCAAGCAAGGGGCTCACGACTTTCACGGCGCGTCCCTCTGCTTCGGCCAGCCAAGTAGCGTCCCGTTCCAGCGTGCGAACTTTGGCGTATTCGAGATATCCACGCGGATTGTCGGCATCGGCCGGGCGGTGTTCGTCGCACAGAATCGGATGGCCGCCCGCTTGCAGCATCTGCATCACCAATGAAGTGCCTGATCGCGGTAACCCGGAAACAACAGTAATCATCGAGACACACCTTCGCGAACGCTTTCTTATCAGGCAATCCGCACTCCGGCGACGCGGCCAATCACCAAACTGAATGCCATCATCAACAACACGGCGGCGGCCAGCCAGGGGAGCTTCCTGTAGCCGATGAAAATCTCGCGTGGCGGATACCAAACTTCGATCCGCCGTATCGGCCCAACCGTTGGCAGAGTCCGCTCGAACGGATTCAACAATTGAGAAATGAATCCTCGTTGATCACGGCGTATCGACGTGCGGATCAAGTGCGTGCCAGCGACGAAACTCTTGCGTTCGGACTGGCCGTCGATCGTCACATCGACCCACCCGACACCCTCGTCGGACGCGACAACACGCCCGGCGATTTCATT
>CAIJTL010000130.1 GCA_903823545.1 uncultured Planctomycetaceae bacterium | reverse complement strand
CAGCACACCGATGCGAAGTGACTTGATGTTTGAGGTATGAGTTTTGAAATCGGCGAACCATCTCATTTTCATGGCAACGCGACGTCCAAAGAGAGTGTCTGGAATGCACAACAGCACGACACGCCTTCGTGTGGTTCATTAGGACCACTGGATAGCGCGCCGTGCTGAATTTGAAACAGTGACTTGGACTGTGTGGGAAGCTTGCAGCTCATGGCTACGGGATTTGGGTTAGAAGAACCCACCGCCTCCACCGCCGAATCCGCCACCTCCACCGCCGCTTCCGCCATTCCCTTGGTTATTGCCGTTGGTCCCACCGCGAGTTCCGATGAAGCGGTAGTAATCGGATTCCCCTTCTTGGGCGTTCATCCCCTTCTCGTAAGCGGGTGAAACGAGCACTCGCGTGACTGCATCGGGGTTACCGAAGTCAGTCAGTACTTGCACGATAATGTTGCGGCGAAGTTGATCGAGTTCTGGATCGCAATTGTTTTCCGATCGTTCGACCAACACCGGAAACGGAGTGCTTCTCATGCGAGCGGCAATGTCCATCACGTGATCTTTGCCGTCGGGAGTCAGCTCCGCACTGTTGTAGCGAAAGTGGACTCGGTTAATGACGAAGTCGACTGCTTCGCCATTCATTTCCATTTGGTGGTAGTGATCGCGAACGGTACTTCCCAACGGATAAGTATTCGGGATCGCGAATGAGCGTCGCGAGCCGAGGCTGGGGAAGCAGCCGATGATTGAGGTTGCCACGGCGGCAGTGACTAACGCGCTCAATCGCGATTTGAAGACGCGTGAGCGTGTGTTCGAGTTCATCTGACTTGTCATGAGCCCCATCCTCCGTGAATTCACTCACCGTCCCCTCACTCCGGAGGGTATCTGATTTGGTTATCGGCTGTTTGGCCCGTAAGGGCGATTGCTCAGGCAGAAGTTGCCGTCAGGCAATGGAGACGAGTCACTTCGCAATTCGAATTTTCCAGACACCGAGAGACCGGTCTTCTGATTACCGGTATCTCCCGCCGTTGTTAGTGCGAGGAGCTTGGTAGCCCGCTGGTTGAACTCCGCCTTGCTTTGGCGCTTCGTATCCTGCTGGTTGAACTGGGCCGCGGCTAAACGGGTTCCAGCTTCGTTTCTGTTGTTGATTCGAGATTTCCTCAGCCGAGGACCGGCCTAACAGTGCGCTGCGACTGTTGTTGGGTGAGTATCGAACTGACGGGTCCGGAATCGGTGCTGGTGTGCTAGCTGGTGCTGGCATTGGCGTTGAGTAGCCACCTGAAGGGAGGCCACCGTTAGGCATGGCTCCGCCGGGGAATCCAGAACCGGGATAACCACCGCCTGGTTGGCCGAAACCACCGGTCTGCAAGCTGCCGCCGATGACGCCATTCGGCGGTCCCGGTGGGAACGGTCCTGGGAGTTCTGGGTTATACGGTCGATAGCCAATCTCGGTTCCCATCCCTGGACCCCAACCATACGGAGCCAACTGATAGACTCCCTGATCCGGAGCACCTTCGGTCATCGCGTAGTGATACAGCTCGGTGTCATTCGGATGTGTGACATAGAAGCCGGGAAGTGGCGGGACTTCGTCTTGTTCCATCGGGCGAACAATCTCTGGCGTCACGAGGAAGAGCAGTTCGGTTTCACCCATGTTCGCTTCTTTGGCGTTGAACAGTTTGGGGCCGATGTATGGCAATTCGCCGAGGAACGGGATGCGAGTCACTTCGACCGAGCTTTGATGCGAGAACAAACCGGCCAGTGCAATCGTCTGACCCTCCCGTAATTGAACCGTCGTTGTGGCTCGTCGAGTATTCAGTCCTGGCACACCACCTGAGGTGTTGCCGGAATTGATCGCGCTGAACTCAGGGACAATTCGCATACGGATGAGGTCTTTGTCGATGATGGTCGGCGTGACGATCAACGATGTACCGAAGCCGCGGAACGTGGTTGTCGTCCCTTGTGCTCCACCGACGCCGACGATTGTCGGAACGGCGAACTCACCACCGGCCAAGAAGCTCGCTGCGTGACCGCTCAAGACTGTGATCGTCGGTTCGGCAAGAATCTTCGCTGTCCGATTCGAGGCGAGCCAATCGATAAGGACCGACACTTCGCCGTTCTCAAAGATGCCGCTCAAGTTGGAAGCCGCTCCGCCAATCGTGGCCCCGAGTACGTGGCGACCGCCGTTGATGAGATAGTTCAAGTCGATGCCGAAGCGACGTAACTGAGTTCGATCTAGCTGAGCAATCCGCACGTGGATCATCACCTGCTGCTCGCCAGGAATCTCCAGCATGTTGATGACCATTTGATTGTTGTTGTTTTGGTTGTTGCCAAAACCACCTGCATTCCAATCGACGGCACCGCCAACACCACCGCCATAGCCCCCTCCAAAACCACCAGCTCCGTAGCCGTTTCCATAGTCATTGCCATAGCCGTTGATCCCACCGTAGTTGCGGGCAATCCACTCCGCTCGCACGACTTGTAGAATCTGAGCGGCTTCTTCCTGATCACGAGCCTGACCTTTGACGATCACTCGCCATGTCAGCGGGACAAGAAAGACTTGGCTGTTGGGGAAGAGGACTTGAAGTTCACGTTCGAGCTTGCCGTAGTCTTCACGCCGACGGTCTTCCCAGTTTGGGTCACGGATGACTTCGGCTCGGTAGATCAACGGGTCCTTCTCACCCTCAAACCACAACGTCAGGTGAGTCGTTCCCAACGTGAGTCCGATGATGGAGATTTCGTTGGGGCTGTATTGCAGGATGTCCATAATCGATGGGTCAGAGATCGCCCAGCGAGAAATTCGATTGCGAGTCACGACCAGTTGGCTGCGACGGTGAATGACTTCCAACTCCTCTTCAGCCTGCGGCATGCTGACGATCGAGTACGGAAGCGGCTTGTTCGGCTTCTTCTTGTTTTTCGACGCGTAGTTCGTCTGCTCGATTCCGTTGGGATAGCCATTGGGCACTGAAATGGCATCGACGGGATAACCCGCTTGCATGGCTTGGTTGCCGGAATAGGCCGGAGGCAGATTCGTCGCGGGTTGATAGGCCTGCTGTTGGTAGTTTTGACCAAAACAGGTTGTCGCACTGAGTACGAAACTCACCATCATGCCCAGCAGCCGAATTGCAGTTCGCCGGTGCCAGCAGTGATATCCGTCATTCATTGCAGAGTTCCCAAACATTCGACGGTCTCCTCGTGCGACGGGCGTCGCAACTCCTTGGATTCACGCCTTGTGACTGACATTGAAGTCGTTGATTTCGATATTGGCCCAAGTTCAACGATTGTTTGCACAATCCGAACGCCCGCCGACAACGCCTCCAATAACAGCATGTGGAAGATGTATCGGTCATTCCACT
>CAIJTL010000129.1 GCA_903823545.1 uncultured Planctomycetaceae bacterium | reverse complement strand
GATTCACGACGTTGGTCGTGCGGTTGAGTCGGCCACTGCGCACCTTGAGACTCTGGGATTCCACGTCCGGGAAGGAATGGTGTCGATGCTCAGGTTGGGGCTTCCGCAGCGACGCAAGCGGCATTTGATGATTGCTTGTCAGGGCGAGCCTTTCGATATCGACGAATTCATAGAGACGCTCCCCGACGAGTGCGCCACCGTTTCCACGTTCTTGAGCGGCATTGAGAATGAGCCAAACGAACGCCCCGAGCCGTTCTTTCAACCATCGCGGCCCACACCGGTTAATGCCGCTCGGATTCAATATCTCTTCAAGCACCGGCTGCATGATCTTCCCAATGAACAGCGACCACCTTGCCACCGCGATAAAGAGCATGCCTACGTTTCGATGTACGGTCGAATGCACTGGGACAAACCCGCTCAAACGTTGACGAGCGGATTCGGCTCGATGGGTCAGGGACGCTACGTGCATCCGACGCGCCCGCGACTCATCACCCCGCACGAGGCCGCTCGGTTGCAGGGCTTCCCAGACTACTTCGACTTCACGGGAGTCTCATCCGTCACGGCTCTTCGCGAGATGATCGCGAATGCGGTGCCGCCTCCACTCACTCTATCCTTCGTAGCGGAGTTCATCCGCAGGAAGTTGTTGTAGGCGAGCAGCCATCGTCACCGAGCAGGCCGAACCGCGCCGGTTCAAACCGCGTACTTGGCCTGATCGACGAAGTCGCGGATGTTTTCGAGAATGCCTTTGATGAAGAGAATGGCTTCCTCGTTGATACGGATCAGGTCCGAAACACCGTGATCCTGACCACACGCCGCAAAGCCGACGTTTCCATGTGACAAAGCATTTCGCAAATCGCGAACAGTGAGGAGTTGCGTCCCACCGTTGGCCAGGGGATCGACTTTCACGGAGACGCCATGCAGGTGGCACATCGCTCGGATTTGGTCGGCATCAAGGTTTCCTGAAACAGGTAGCTTTCTGGCCGTCAGGCGAATTGTGGTTTGTCCAAGAACGTCGTTGACCAAAGCTTCCGTCAGTTCACGAAAGTTACGAGGTGCCGCGCTGTCGAGGTCAAGCTCGCGAAACCGTTGCGTGATCCAAAGCTCGCGAAACTTCGGAGCGACGGTGCCAAACCAACGAGCGTCATTCTCGATTCGTTCATAGACATGCTGAAAAGCCGAACGAATTGACGATTCGACCATGTTGTAGATCAGCAAGAAGGCGCTGGCTTTCATCACCTTGAAGCTGTCTTCGCCAAAAACCGGAATGGTCGTATTGGTGCGGGAATCCGTGACGACCACGCCCGGCTGCTCCAATTGTTGGAGGAGCGCCAAAAAGTTGGAGACGTTCGCCACTCGTTCGTTGAAATCATCGATCACGTCTTGCATCGAACTACCTCACGCTTTCCAGCAAGCGGTCGCGGACGAACTGGACGCGAGCGGCAAGACGAGGGCCTGAGTTACTCGCGTGCGTCGTTGTTTGCGTCTTGAATTCCTCGTCGTCCTCGAACTGCCACGCGGCCGCGATTTCGGCGGCCAATTCAGGCTTCTCTCGCAGGGCGAGATTGACACCAACCGCGATTGCTTCAAATCGGACGCGCGGCGTTGCTTTGGAGTTTTGAGCTTTGGCAAAGCCGTTTGCGAAGTGTCGTTCAACGAACTCCAACATACGGTGGAATTCAGACAACATCCGCTTTTTGTCGAACTCCTTCTGATGGTCGGCGACAAACTGATCGAGGAACTCATCCACGTCATGTTTGAAGTCTTGGTAGCGGTCAGAGTATGCAAAGAACCGCAACACCAACTCTTCGCCTTCACGGCGATTCGTGAGCTGTTTGCTCATGGGGCACAGTCGAGTGAATTGCGCGTCTTCTGCACAGTCCTTTAAGAAGGTCATGAACTTTCCGGGCATCGCTCCACGTCGAACTTCTTGTGAGTTTGCTGGCTGCCCGGCTGTGTTGACGCGATCAAATATCTCTTGCCGCGTTTTCGCGGTAGTCGATTCATCCAAGACAATCATTCGCAGCGCACGCGTGCCAAATTTGATCTGTCGCGACACTGGCAAGTCGGAGAATTTGAAGCTGTTCAATTCCGGCAGATGCGTGAGGTCATCAAGAACAAGGTCGTTGTTGATGAACGACTCCAATGTCGAAATACGCTGAACCCCATCGACGATTTCGAGCGGGCCGTCCTTCACTTGAGCCACAAACATGAAGG
This sequence comes from uncultured Planctomycetaceae bacterium, assembly GCA_903823545.1. Taxonomy (GTDB): domain Bacteria; phylum Planctomycetota; class Planctomycetia; order Planctomycetales; family Planctomycetaceae; genus SXKJ01. Next base: position 88 of record CAIJTL010000129.1, on the reverse strand, counting down.
GAATGGGGAGGCCGAGAAGTACGGACTCAATAAATCGCTGTTGGTCCTTAATCGGCCAGATACCTTTCTTCCGCTGATAGTCGGGGAT
>CAIJTL010000128.1 GCA_903823545.1 uncultured Planctomycetaceae bacterium | reverse complement strand
TCAATTGGTGTGGCCGCTGGACTTTCAAGTGATGATGTTGTTTCAGATGACTTGATCTAGAAATCAACGGATCCGAAGGTAATCCGATCGCCGCCACTCAGTTTTATTTCGCCGCGAACTTGCTCACCGTTGACCCAGGTTCGAGGATCCCAGCTCTTCAGAACGATGGTGTTTCCGGCGCAAAGCAGCAGCGCATGTCGCGGTTGAATTCCGGCACCGACCACCCGATAGCTGCAAGTTGCCGCAGACCCGACCGTCCAACGGCCAGGCTTCAACTGCAACTTAGGCAGATCTGTCGATTGAGGTCCTAGTACCATGACGTCACTCGCATCGCGAGGTCCAAAGAGGCTCTATGATTTCTGCAATCAGACAAGTCCACGCACTCACCGATTTCAGAAACCCTGATTCAGTCAACGGAACCCGGTCGCGACAAACGATCGCTTTTGTAATTCCATTCGGAATGGTTTTACGCGCCATGCGTCAGTTTGAACCTTTGCCACAGGTTGACCGAATGATTTCGGCCCACCCATAATCGGCATTGAGGAAAACTGGACTCGTGGCGGTTTCGAGGATGAACGAAATGTCGGGCTGGCTCTCACGCGCAAGGGATGCTCTCAGCGGTCGTACCGCCGAAATCGTCCCGGAGCCGATCCAAATTCCGTGCCCATGTGGTCGGACGATCGAGACAACGCGACGCGAGTCATTCCAAAGAGTGCTTTGCAAAACTTGCGGCGAACCTTTTTTTATTTTGCCGCTCGATGTTTATCCGCGCCCTGTGATGAAGAAGGTGCGACCGGCAAAGACACCAAAGAACACGCCTACCACAAAATCGGCCGCATCAACCGACCGCACCAGAATTCGCGAGTCAGAGGGCATCTCGGCTCCCGTTGTCACCGTCCCAAAGATCGACCTCAAACAAACGTTGATGAAGGCAACGCGGGTGATTCGCAGGCAGTTCACTGCCACTCGGATCATTGTGCTTGGTCTCCTATTCGTGGTTGGAGCCACCGGTTGGTGGCAATGGAATCGCGCGGCGCTTTCCCGTGCAGAAGGCGATTACAAGATCGCCGTTGAAGCTGGAAACACCGCGATACAAAAGAATGATCTCCTTGCTGCTGCTCAAGAGTTTGAACGCGCAACGACCGCCTTAGATCTTCTGAGACGGAAAGACATCGCAGCAGAACAGGCTCGGCAGCGACTTCGCGAACTCACCGCCGTCAACGTGCTTTTGCAAGCATCCCTTCCGGAGATTCTGGTTTCATCTCGACAAACGAAGGAGAAATCAGACGCTGGCACAGCCGAGTCAAATTTCGCGCATCTTCACTCTGGACGATGGATCGTTTTGCAAACGGAAATCGCTTGGTCCTCAAAAGACTCGAAGACATTCAGTTGGGAGCAGCGCGTTCAAATTGATGAGTCTGTAATGTCGATCAATGCGAACCTTACCGCATTTTCAAAGATTCCGGTCAGTCTTTTGCCCGCAGCATCGGAGCCGCTTGTTGTTGCCGAACCGGCGGATCAAAAGGAGCCGGCAAGAGCGAAAGATCCCGCAAACGCCCCGCAAAACTCTGATTCAAATGCTGAAATTTCTACGGAAGATTCAGCGCATCGCGAAATCATTTTTGCCGCACAAATCAAATCGCTTCGGTGGAACGTTCAGCGATCTGAGTGGGATTTGGAATTGAATCCCAATACCGGCTTCTTGTGGTCAAATTACGACCTTCTCATTGCAGCGGGCCTTGTCCCGGATGAAATCCGGAGCGAGGCACAAATAAAGGTGATGCTGCTTGAGCAAAGTCGCTGGATCGGAGCGGCACCATGAACGTTCAACGGCAGCCCAGTGTGTCCCCATTTCTTAGCACAACGCGCAAGCGAGTGGCTCCAGCGGTGGCCACTTGCTTGCGCGTCGTGCTAAGAAAACATCGAAAAGTTATTGCGTCTCCGTTCCGTTCTTCGCTCCCGCATCATTCTGTCCCCCCATCAT
>CAIJTL010000127.1 GCA_903823545.1 uncultured Planctomycetaceae bacterium | reverse complement strand
CCCAACAAAGCCATCGACGCGAACTACTTCGCGTATGCGGTCGTCACGAAAGAAGGGAAGACCGAGTCCGGAGTGATCTCGTCCGAGTCGTCGAACTCGATCACGCTCAAACAACCCGAAGGAAAAGTGTTGACGCTGTTACGCAGCGACATCGAAGAAATCCGCAACACGGGCCTGTCGCTGATGCCCGTCGGCGTGGAGAAAAACATCGACCAGCAAGCGCTCGCTGATTTGATCTTCTGGCTAAAGAACTGGCGCTACCTCGACGGCAAAGTCCCCGCGACGAGCATCGAGCCGAAGTAGTTGGAGCCAGCCCAATGGCACTCGCTTTAAGTAGCCACGGTCGCCAGACCGTGGGATTATGACGACAACACCGTTGTCCCCACACTCTGGCGAGCGTGGCTACGACCGAAATTGAGTGCCATTGAGCGTCGCCCCGGCTCGCCATTGTTATCGTTTCCGCAAATTTTAAGGCACGACTTTTTCCCATGACCACTCAACTACGGAGACCACGAATGAAGAACTCACTGCTCCGATTATTCGTACTGTCTTTCCTATGTCTCTCTGCAATCTCTACCCAAGCGGCTGAGGGACAAACTGGCTGGAAGGCAGGCTTCTCGCGAATCGTCATCACGCCGGAAAAGCCGATTTGGATGAGTGGCTATGGCGGCAGAACTCACGCCGCCGAGGGGAAGATTCATGATTTGTTTGCTCGTGCCACGGCGCTGCAAGACGCGAGCGGCCATCGAGTCGTGATGGTGGCGCTCGACTTGGTCGGAGTTCCGAAAGGAATGGTCGATCGCGTTTCAACCGCTGCGAAAGCGAAGCACAAACTCGAACGAGCCGACTTGATGTTTTGCTGCTCGCACACGCATTGCGGACCGGCACTCGATCAATCGCTGACGCATATGCTCGACATGAAGGAAGAGGACTGGAAACAAGTCATTGAATATCAGAAGTGGCTCGACGCGCGTGTGACCGACGCAATCAACGCCGCAGTTGCCGATCTTCAACCTGCTCGAATCGCGACGAGTATCGGCAAATGCGGCTTCGCATCAAACCGCCGACCGCCGATCGGCACCGGCCCGATCGATCACGAAGTCCCGGTATTGCGAGTCCTTTCCGAAGATGGCTCAAAGCTTCGAGGGCTCGTCTTCGGCTACGCGTGCCACAACACAGTGCTCGGTTTCTATCAGTGGTGCGGCGATTATGCGGGCTTCGCGCAGTTGTATTTGGAAGAACGTCATCCCGGTACGACGGCGCTCTTCTTCAGCGGTTGCGGAGCGGACCAAAACCCGCTGCCCCGTCGCAAAGTTGAACTCGCAGAGCAATACGGTCGGATGTTGGCTCTGTCGGTGGATGAAGTCATCGCCAGTGAGATGTCCCCGGTCAGCGGTGCAGTGCAAAGTCGCTTTCGCGAGATCGACTTAGAATTCTCATCGATCCCTTCGCGCGAAGAACTCGTACAGACCGCCAAGTCGAGCGATCGATTTCAGCGAACGCGAGCGCAGCTCTTTCTGAAAGATGTCGAAGCAGGCAAGCCGCTGTCGCCGACGTATGCCTATCCGATCCAAGTCTGGAAGCTCGGCACCGGCGGAGTGACTTGGGTCACGCTCGGCGGCGAAGTGGTCGTCGATTACTCGCTCCGTTTGAAGAAGGAGCTTGGTGCTGGCAAGACATGGGTCACAGGTTATGCCAACGACGTCATGGCCTACATTCCGTCTGAACGAGTCTTGACCGAAGGTGGTTACGAAGGGGACTCGTCGATGATCGTCTACATGCAGCCGTCTAAATGGAAGGCGGGCCTCGAAGACCGCATCATTCAGACCGTGCATGAGCTGGCAAAGTAGCCAGTCACAATGGTCGCGCGGTGGCGTCAGCCGGGCGGTTGAATGCTTGAATGAGCTAGCCTGGATTATTCATGG
>CAIJTL010000126.1 GCA_903823545.1 uncultured Planctomycetaceae bacterium | reverse complement strand
TGGCATGATGATGATGTCGAGCGGGTCATTCGGGATCGTCACGAGGTCGTGCTTACGAACGAAGTCGGTCGTCACTTCGAGTGATTTTTTGGCGAAGTCTACGATGCCGTCGCGAGCGGGAATCTCGGCGTATGCCTTTTCGAGCGCGGCGGTGATGACCGCTTGCTGTTGTTCGGGAGACGGCTCGGCGGGAGCCTCGCCCTCCCGCTTCGGGTCGGCCTTGAGCATCACACCGCGAGCGATTGAGTACATCTCCTTCCGCACTCGACGAAGCTCAAACTCCGCACGCTCGCGAACCTCTGGCCGACTCAAACCACTGCCGAGCGAGAACGCCAATTTCGCGTCGAACAACTTCGGCCCGATGCGGAAGTTACCTTTCGCATTCGGGAGCAGCTCCTTTTCCAGCCATTGTTGGTGCTCATCAATCGCTTCTTTGACCAACGGCATCACCTTTTGAAACGCCTGCTGAGTTCCCGCCGAGAGTTTGCTCATTTCCGGCTTCACCATGTTGTCGATGATGCTGAGCACTCCGCGGTTTTGTTTGATGGCCGTCTCCGCATGAATCGGCGGGACACGCTTGGGATCGAGTGTCTTGCGAACTTCAGCCAGAAACCCCGGTAAGCGTTCGAGTCGCTGAACGACGTTCGATATTCGCGTTTCAACCGGAGCAAAGTCGCGAGCCATCAATCCGTAAACCGCGTTGCCGGTCAATTGTGTGTAGAGGACTGGGTTCCAAGCCCACTCTTGCAGTTCATCCAGCCGCCACAAATCTCCCCGCAACTGCTGCATGAGCAACTGATAGTCAACTTGGTTGTCACGCGAGAGCGACGATCGGTCGATCGCTTTCAGCCTTTTGAGATAACGCTCATGAAATGCGTGCTCTCGCTTCCGCATGTCATCGGTCGGGTAATCAACCTCGTGGTCGTAGAGATGATCGCCGAGCGTCGTCGCACTGATCGGCGACCACATCGTCATTTCGCGAATGTATTGCCGAGCGGCTTCATCGAAGTCCAAATTCGCCTTTGTCGCTGCGGGGAGTTTTGACATCGCGAAGTTTCGCGAATCCGCCACGAGTTCGAGTGGGTAGTCGGTGAGTATGCCATCAACTCCGGCATACAACGCGGCTTGCCAATTTGCATGTTCGATTCCAGCAACGGTCGGCCCAGCGATAAAGACTCGCTTGCCCGCTTTGTGAATGCGATCAACTTCCTCGCGAGTTGGGAGAAAGCGAAGATAAACCCAATCTTCGTCGTCATTCATCAACGCAGTCGACTGCAACTCAATTGCGAGCCGCGACACAGATGTGGAAGCATCAGCACCCTTGAGCTTCGCACGTACTTGATGCTTCTCAATCGTACGTCCGATGAAGAGCAATCGAGAAAGCACACCCTTTGCCTTCGCCGCGTTGACGCACTCCTTCTCTACGTCGGCGACCTTCAGATCAATCGCAACCAACGTCGAATCGTGGCCGTGCTTCGCGATCACATCGAGCACTTCATCGAACGTCGGAATCCGTTCTGTTTTGAACTTCTCATGGAACCACGATCCCGCATCGAGCGGCTTGAGTTCATCGAGCGTCATTTCGTTAACCGCGCCCTGCCCGTTCGTCGTTCGATTGACGGTCTCATCATGCACGCAGACGAGATGGCCATCTTTGCTGCGACGCACATCAACCTCGAAGCCAATTCGGAGCTCCAAACAAGCTCGAAAATTGGAGAGCGTGTTCTCCGGTGCGTGCTTGAGCAATCCGCGATGCGCCACAATCAACGGTTTCGAGCCGCTCGGCGATTCGTCAGCAAAACCGCTCGTCGCCAGACACGTCGCGATCCCCAACACAGCCAGTAGCTTTACCCACATATCGAATCTCCGAGTTATTCAACAATTGGCCCGAATCCAATGGGCCGTTCTTGGAATTGCGAGAAGCGGTTTCAAAACTAACCCGACGCGTCAGCGAGGGCGATTCCACGCGTGATTTTCCGACGCCCTCGCT
>CAIJTL010000125.1 GCA_903823545.1 uncultured Planctomycetaceae bacterium | reverse complement strand
TGCTAGCTGGGCATCGCAGAAGTAACCGTGCTCGATAAAGAGATCATCAAGCCGAGCCAGCAACGACTTCCCCTCCGATTTGAGTTCGGCAGCCAACTCCAACAAATACAACCCGGCGATCGTGGCGTCTTTGTCACGGACGTAAGTCCCCGCGAGGAAACCGATCGATTCCTCGAAGCCGAAGAGAAATTTGTCGGCACCTTCGCGGTCCATTGCATCGCCGATGTATTTGAATCCGGTGAGCAGATTCCGAATGCCGCGAACGCCGTAAGCACGTGCGATCGGTTCGATCATCGGCGAACTGACCAGTGTCGTGGCGATGAAGTGTTGCGCAGTTAACGATCCAGCCGCGCGATGTTGTCGCAGGATGTAATCGGCCAGCAACATGCCCGTCCGATTGCCGTTGATGATCGTGTAACTGCCGTCGGTTGCTCGCGCGGAAAGACCGATCCGATCCGCGTCAGGGTCGGACGCGAGGATCAAGTCGGCGTTGATTTCTTTCGCGCGAGGGACGAGCGATTCCAGGACGACCTTACGTTCGGGATTCGGAAAGCGATCAGGAGCGAATGGAAAGTTTCCGTCCGGTAATCGCTGAGCCGAGTGAATCACAACTTGATCAAAGCCCGCTTCGCGAACGGCTCGAAAAACGGATGTCTCGCCGACGCCGTGACAGGGACTGAAGAGAGCAACGATGTCCCGCTTCTTTGATAACGAATTGCTGACGACAGCATGGATGAATGACCGGTCGACTTCTTCCCCGATGAGTTCAATCTGTCCGTCACTGAGCGCCGACAAGAAATCACTCATCGGAATCTCTGTTGCCGCTTCGACGGCAGCCGTCAGCACAGCCGCCTCATCGTCCAAGACTTGCCCGCCGGTTCGAGCAAAGACCTTGAAACCATTGTCGGCCGGCGGATTGTGCGACGCAGTAATCATCACGCCGACACCGCACTTCAGTTCGCGCACGGCGAAGGACAATTCCGGAGAGGCACGATGTGATAGAAATAGAAACGTCTTGATGCCGTGAGCCGCGAAAACGCTTGCTGTGATACGTGCAAACTCCTGAGAACGATTTCGAGTGTCGTAGCCGATGACCGCTCGCTGCCAATCCGCTGGGAGCGACTGCTTCACATACACAGCGACGCCGTGAGCTGATTCTGCAATCGTTCGCTCATTCATCGTCGCCGTGCCGAGTTCACTCATCGGACCACGGCGTCCAGCAGTTCCAAACGGGATGCGTTCCCAAAACCAATCCTGCAACGTTTGCCACTGCTCGTCGGCGATGAGTTGTTGCAGACGTGGTTGATGTTTTGCGTACTGCGGCTGTGTCAGCCACGCTCGCAGGTTTGTTTCAGCCGCCTTCGACAACTGACTGCTTTGCACAGCCGCCGACAGATCAGCCAATGTCTGGTTCAAATCACTCGCCATGAAAAATCACCTTTGCGAAATATTGGACGCGCGAGGCGTACTGTGTCAGAGCGATTGCGGCGTCTCAAGTCTGTGATGTGAACAGCGTGGCCTATCAGCCAAACTTTGCGGCCAACAAACGAAAAACCCCGCCAGATCGCCGATCAAGCGGGGTGTTGGAGATGGATTATGTGTCGCCAATCCGTGGCAGACGAATTAGGGCGAGGCTTGCCGTTTCCGTCTGGCATTCCTCGCAAGCTGGCCCGGTGGATCTGACATTTCGCCCCTCCGATTCAAGTGGTTGAGATCGAAAGCACTCAGGTTCGAGATAACAGGCGTCGGCCGACATCGAGAGTTTACTTGGCGAATCGCCGTCGCACGGAACTTCTTGAAAAAGATCACAAGTTGAGGTCGGTGACTCTGAGTGTCTTGGCGATGCGGAAGGACAAGTCGAGGTTTCGGCTTTCGATGGATGGCCGACCGAATCGGGAACGGAGCGATGATCCCGTCAAAAGCACGAAGCCTCGCTTGTTGGCCGAGCGAGGCTTCGTGTGCAGTTTCGGATTCGGCGAAGCAAATTAC
>CAIJTL010000124.1 GCA_903823545.1 uncultured Planctomycetaceae bacterium | reverse complement strand
TTGGTCGCTGCCGCTCAGATGCCTAATTCACGCTGGGCAGCGTTAAGGCGATTTCAGCAAGGTGAATTACTCCGTATTGGCGTTTGTGATTTTCTCGGATTGCTTGATCTGCGTTCTGTCACAAATCAGTTGTCGTTACTCGCAGACGCGCTCGTGCAAGCGTCGATGCGTTTGATCGCGGACGATGAAGGGAGTTCAGAAACTGTTCGCGGTTTTGCCGTTTTGGCGTTCGGCAAGCTTGGCGGCGAGGAGTTGAATTACAGCTCGGATATCGACCTGGTTTTTATCTGCGACGGTGAAGCCAAACCGTTCGATACGCTCGCGCAGAAATTGAATCGCGCGTTGTCGGATGTCACACCCTACGGCTTTATGTATCGCGTCGACCTACGATTGAGACCGTGGGGCAACGCCGGACCGCTGGTCGTTTCAACGGCTGCCTACCTCGACTATCTGCAAACTCAGGGGCAGTTGTGGGAAAAACAAGCGCTGTTGAAAGCTCGAGTGATCGCAGGTGATTTTTCGTTGGGCAACGAATTCTTAACTCGTTGCCAGCCTCTGATCTTTGCATCCTCAGCAGATGCGGTTCGGCGAAGCGTCTGGCAGGCAAAGAGGAAAATTGAACAAGAATTGCAGCGACGTGGTCGTGGTTGGGGTGAAGTCAAACTTGGTGCAGGAACGATTCGCGATGTCGAGTTCGTCGTGCAGTGCCTGCAATTGCAGCATGGCGGCGCCGTTGCCGAAGTGCGTAGCATCAATACGCTCGACGGATTGGTCCGACTCGCCGATTTTGGTTTTGTGCAGGGGGATGAATTCCGCGAGTTATCGAGCGCATACGTCTTGTATCGGGTGATTGAGCACGCGTTGCAACTGAAACACAGTCGTCAGACTCACACTCTTCCGAGCGATCCGGCTGAACTGGAAACACTCGCTCGTCGACTCGACTTCTTCGATGCAACTCAGTTGGAGAGCCACTTTCAGCAACATCGTGCTGGAGTGAGGCGTATCTTTGAAAAATATGTCGGAGACATCGATAGCGTCACAAGCCCGAAGCGTGAGCGAACGACATCACCTCAAATTTCTTATGCGTCGCCGCATTCCGATGGAGCGGATTCGGGTTTTGCGGAGCCTGAAAACACGTTTGCTCTAGGTAACGGGGCAGGGGAGATGTCCGTTGATCGTCGGCTACTTGAACGACTTTCGCCATCTGAACCGCTCATCGTTGATTGGCAGCCACGCGATGCAAGTTGTGGACAAGTCACGATCGCGGGCTTCGATCAGTTGGGCGATCTGTCGATGATCTGCGGACTGCTCTTCGTTCATGGTTTCGATATTCTGAGTGGGCAAGTTGAAACGGAAGAGCCTTTCGCAGAAATCGGCACTGCGAAGAAGAAGTTGTCGCTTAGGTTTCTCGATTCTTTTTCGGTTCGGCGTCGCGTAAGAAACAATTCGGACACCGGGCCGCAATCAACAATGAGTGAAGAGTGGTCGGCGTTCCGTTCAGAGTTGCTCGATCTGCTCGCCGAAGCTCAAAGCGGGCGACGACGTGAAGCACAAGCCCGGCTTGCTCGGAGAGTCTCAGAAACGCTTCCTGATGCCCGGGCCAGTGGTGCGGTGCAGTCTCCGGTTGAGATCGAATTCGATAACGACTCTCATCCACAGACCACGGTTATTCGAATTTCAGCAGAAGATACCAGTGGATTTCTCTACGAACTGACGAATGCCCTCGCATTGCTAGGCGTCGATGTTCGGCAAATGTTGATTCAGACTGTTGGATCGCGAGTTCAAGATTGGCTGGAAGTCACTGACGAATTGGGTCGCAAGTTAATCGACGCGAGACAGCAACAAGAATTGCGAGCAGCGATTGTCTTGATTCAACATTTTACAGATTGGCTGCCTCAGTCTCCCGCTCCAGAAGCTGCGTTACTGCACTTTCAGCAATTACTCGAATACGAATTGCGCGAACCCGATTGGCTTGAACGCCTAGCATCCCTTCAACGCCCAGAGGTTCTCGCTGCTCTCGCGAAATTACTCGGTGTTAGTGATCTCTTTTGGGAGGATTTCCTTCGTCTTCAACATGCAAACTTATTTCCGGTCCTGACTGATCTTGCGGGTTTAAAGCATCAAAAGACCGCCGCTGACCTGCGACGCGAACTGGCCAATGAACTGGCATCGCAATCGACCTTTGCCGAACGTCGATTGAAACTAAATACGTTCAAAGATCGTGAGATGTTTCGGATTGATATGCGGCATCTCGCTGGATCACTGAGCGAGTTTGAATCCTTTGCTGCCGAACTCACAGAACTTGCCGAAGTCGTGCTGGTCGCTGCGTGTGAGATGGTCGATGCCGAACTTCGGACGAAGTATGGTTCCCCATGTGTTTCATCTTCGTTGGCTCCCCAGGCTTCGGTTGAAGCGAATCGTGGGGACGTGGTCCTGGCAGGTGCGCAGATACTTCAAAATGAATGTCGGTGGTGCATTGCGGCGTTAGGTAAGCTTGGCGGACGCGAAATTGGGTTTGCCTCGGACATCGAACTCTTGTTCTTGTACGCATCAGAGGGCGTCACCAATGGAAGAATCTCGATCTCGAACGCGGAATACTTTCAGCACTTTGTCGAGTTGTTTCAGCAAGTGATCCAAGCAAAGCGAGCGGGAATATTTCGAATTGACTTACGGCTGAGACCACACGGTCGCGCCGGGAATCTCGCCGTGTCGCTCGATGAGTTTTGTCGCTATTTCGCGCAAGGCGGTGCTGCATGGCCATTCGAGCGGCAATCACTTCTCAAGCTACGACCGATCGGCGGTGATGCAACATTCGGGAGAAAAGTGGTCTCAAAGCGGGATGAGATGTTATTTCATGATAGCCGTTGGGAAGCCGTTCCCGTCCGTGCGATGCGTGAGCGGCAAGTCCGTCAACTCGTTCGAGCGGGTACTTTTCACGCCAAGTTGAGTCCCGGTGCGTTGGTTGATGTCGAATACCTCGTGCAGTTGCTGCAGTTGACACACGGTGGCCAGCATCCTTCGTTACATACACCAAATACACTGGCGGGGCTTGCCGAGTTGACCAAGCTTGGACTGATCCCCGAAGAGGGATTTGAACCGTTGCGGTCAGCTTACTTGTTTTTCCGCCGGTTGATCGATGCACTGCGAATGGCTCGTGGTTCTGCTGATGATTTGACTTTGCCAGCACCAGACGAAGATTTGTTTGCTGGACTCGCCCGCCGCCTGAATTGCTCAACGGAAAATTTGACGATTGCTGTCGAGAAGCATTCCGCTGCAGTTCGGCACTGGGCTACCTCACTGCATTGGCCAATCCTGCCCACTTAGTTTTCGCGCAGACAAAACAGTATTGCTTCGGTTATTCTCAGTTCGTCAAAGCTACGTTCTGCTTGTCATTGCGTGGCAACATATCATTGTTGTTTCTCATCCCTAGGGAACGAAAATCATGAAGATGAAAGCCAATTTGTTGATCCTCACGCTTGCCGTGACCGTCTTACTTCCGCGACTGATGGCGGAAGAAAAAGACAAACTTAACGGGGCGAAGTGCCCGATCTCTGACAAAGCTGCAAAGGCGGACCATGCCGTCGACTATCGCGATGGAAAGGTCTATCTCTGCTGTGGTGGCTGCCCGGATGCCTTTGCGAAAGACAAGGCAAAGTACTCCACCAAAGCTAACCACCAGCTTGCGCTGACTGGCCAAACAAAGCAGGAAAAGTGCCCGCTGAGTGGTGGTGACCTCAACAAGGATGCGACTGCTGATGTCAACGGAGTGAAGGTCACTTTCTGCTGTAACAACTGCAAAGGAAAAGTAGAAAAGGCCAAAGACAGCGAGAAACTTGAATTGGTCTTTGCAGACAAGGCGTTCGACAAAGGTTTCAAAGTTGAGAAGACTAAGAAGTAGTTGAGCTTTCCTTCGATACGCGTTGAAAACAACAAAGCCCGACGAGTTCTCTCGCCGGGCTTTGTTGTCATTAATGAAGCTCAATTGGGCAAGCATTCTGTGCGAAACTATTCCGAGGAAACTGTCGCAAGTAGGAAAGCTCACTCATTGAAGTTGCCGGATCGTTCCGAACTAATTGACTTTGTTTATATGTCGGGGTCTAATTCGCCTCAGCATTTCCCGGTGAAGAGTCGTCTTAGAGAGCACGAAACTGTGGAGCGCGACATCAGGTCGTCCAACGTCACGGTTGGCTTCCGAACTGGTTTGCTCGCGACACCG
>CAIJTL010000123.1 GCA_903823545.1 uncultured Planctomycetaceae bacterium | reverse complement strand
CGGACAAAATTTAATGAGTTTGCGGATGCCGCTACGACCGGCGCGACTTTGTCTTGGTCAGGGGGAAGAAGTGATTTGACTCGTTGCGGTTCACGATTGCTCAGGCACACTTGCAGGAGATGCTCGACCGGCAATTTCTGCGCGAGGTGCCTGAATGCGACTTCTCGATTGGCTTTGCAATGTGCTGTCGCGCGATCGATCGCGCCGCGAACGACGGCACAATCTGAGCCGTCGGTACAAGCCGAGCCATCGGCATAATCCTCATGTGGTTGAGTTGCTGGAATCACGGTCGTTGCCGAGTGCGGTGACGTTTACCGGGGATGCCCACACGGCTGGAGTGTTGTGGATCAGTCTCAGCGAACCAGCGGCATCGACACTTTCGGTGAGTTCAACGGTCAGCGTTTCTGCGAACGGGCCGGTGGATGTCGTGCGAGTTTGGGTCAATGGCTCGCAAGAAGTCATTCGTCAGGGAAACACTCAAGCGGTGCTCAGCAATCTTCCGGCAATCCTCGTCGGTCGCATTGTGATCACAGCGGATGACAACGCGAACGTGATTGACCTCAGCAGCGTGACTGACCGTTTTGGGTTGCAGCAGTTACCCGAAAGTGGCGGTGCGCGGTTGATGCCAACGTCATCTGCCGATCTACAAAACTTGGCGGTCGGGAGTTTTTATGGCGTGATCACGATGAGTGTCGGTGGCGATGACCGGATTATCGGCAGCCCCTTTAATGACTTCATTGACGCGGGGGCGGGACGAGACACCGTCATGGGGCAATCTGGTGACGATGACCTGCGCGGAAGCGACGGCCAGGATATTTTGCTGGGGAGCGTCGGTATTGATCGGTTAGATGGTGGTGCCGGATCTGATCTTTTGGTGGGTGGGGCTGGTGGCGATCAGCTCTCTGGTGGTAGCGACGATGATTTATTGATTGGAGGGACCGTCGATTTCGCGGGTGGTTTGTTGGCGGGCTTGACCGACTTGCGAGATCGTTGGTTGATGCCAGCGGCCAATCCTGAAGTGCGGCGCGAAACGATTGCACCGATCTCGCTGACCGTGTTGGGAATGGATAGCAACGGTGACGGCTTCTTAGATACCACTCCATTAGGAAAGCCGCTGGAGATAACCGCGACAACAACTCGTTTTGTCATACCGGCATCGATGGCTGCGGCTTTCGATCCTGCAAACTATGGAAGCAATCTGCCGTCGGGAACGAGATTTACTGCGCGAATCGAGAACGAAGTCGTCCGCGTAGTTTCGCGAGTGGTGACTTCGGATGCTGAAACCGATGTGCTCATTGTTGAGCGGGCGGCCGGTGCGTCTGCCAAACCACACGACGCTGGATTGACGATGGTCGCACAGCCGTTGGCCGAATCTCCGTTGCGACCGACAGCGTTGTGGTCTGACACGATGAGTGCCACGGTGACTCAAACGCTGTTTGATGACTTCGCAGCGAACACTCTGACCGGAAACAGTGGCCATGATTTCTTTGTTGTCTCGGATGAGTTGCTGTCGTGGAACGACACGCACGGCGATCCTCAATTGAATGCCGATGATCTCATCGTCGATCAGCAAGCGGACGAAGGTCGGTATCGAGCAGTGAATACGACACCCGACAGTCGTCGGCTGGCAGTACCGACGGATGGACTTGCGGCTCCCGGCTGGGGTGAGTTCGTCAACGTATTGCGCGGCACAGTGACGCGAGTGGCAGGAGAGCCAGGAACACCAGTGTTGGCCAGTCATGCCATCGGCGACTCAGGGACTGCCCCCTATATTTGGGGCGGACTCGTTCGCCCTCCGTATGTGACCACACCGGCCTACAACATCAGCAGCGATCTGGTGCAACTGGCGAGTTATCCCGCAACAAATGGTGGGCTGAATGATCAGGGCCAACTTCGGTTTGATTACTTGGTGAGCCGTAATGAGTCTGTTAATCCGCTGACGAATCCGACACCGATTGTGGTCGATATCCCCAGCCGCAATTGGCGGTGGAGCGCAAACCCGGCAGAGCCGAATGTCGAATACGGCTTCGTGTCAGGTGTTGGCCCGAATCGGCAATACTCCGGCGTGCAGAAGTACCGGTTTCTCAACGCGGGTGAGGCTAATGACGGTAGCGGCTTGCAGCAGGTTTACGAACATCCGTCGCAGACGTTGGTCTTCACGTCCTTTGATCCCGTCCGTGCTGGCGGACTGATTTTTACGTCAAAGTCGAATCTGTATTTCAATCCGGAGAACGGTCACAACTACATGTTGCTGGCGGGGAATCCGCGTAGCGCGAGCCAACCGAATCAGTTCGATCGCACGATCGTGAATGCTTACGTCGTGGATTTAGATATTGCCGCGTTGCCAAACGTGAACGGAGCCACGTGGCCGGACCCCGTCGTGATGAGCTTTCCGTTGACGGCTCCGGTCGGTTCGCCGGGATTCCCGACGGAGAGTCAGCCGACAAACGTGGACGATTTTTATTTCTCACCCGATGGGCAACACATCCTCGTCGTTTATGGTGATAGTAATGGCGCGGGATATCGGCTGCTTGATGTGAATTGGGACAACAACTCGATTGCACCGCACGTCATGCCGGTAACTCCAACACCACGGGAAGACATTCCAGAACTGCGTCGCGAAGACGTAAGGCAGAACGGCTTCTTTCCGTTCTTGTGGCATCACGCCGTGTTCGCCGCAGGAGCGAGCGGCAAGATGTATCTGGTCGGTCAGCCGGGGAAGTGGAGTAAAGACAGTCTCAGCAGTCCGAATATCCAATATCTCGCCGGTGGAAACACGATCGGTCAATTGGTGCGGTTTGACCCTTTAGAAAACAAGTATGCCGCTCTAACAAATCCAGCATTCGAAAACATCGGACCATCACGAGAACAACTCAGTCACGTCTCCTCGACGAACACGCAGAATCCCGGATACGTATTCGCTTCGTATTACAGCGGCGACACTCCTTTTTCGGCGACATCACCGGCGTACAAGGGGGCGATCGTCGCGGTCAACATCGAACAACCGACGGGGCCGCAGGGGACGATCATCTTGGCTCAACATCGGACGCAAGGAGGCGATCAATACATCACACAGCCGATGTTGAACGCCTCGTCCGACGGGACGCGAGTCCTTTTCATGAGCACTTGGGGAAACTACCAGCAGGCCGTTTCGACCTACGAACTCAATGCGGGGCAGCAAGTCGAGATTGTCGCGAGCGGTGCGGTGGTTTTGCGCAAGACGGGAGCCAACACGGTCGCCTTGTTTGTGAGTTCGTCCGCCACAACACCGATTGCGGGAACACAACGATCCGTGTTGCCGCTCGACACGCTGGTGATCAACGCGCCGGCAGGAAGTTCGCTGCAACTGTCGGTCGATTTCTCGGCGGGATCACCGGTGCCAGTCGGAAGCGTCCTGGAGGTTAACGGCTCGAATCAAAGCAGCGATCAGTTGCAGATGTTGAATTCGAGTGCCGCTTGGAATTGGACGCTGTCCGGCAATGGTGTTGGGCAGGCACGAGCGAACTCGATTGGACTCATTCGATTCAGTGGCATCGGCTCACTGGTTGGGGGCAATGGCCCGGACGAGTTTGACATCGCAGCAAATGTGACTTGGCAAGGATTTCTCGACGGCGGAGTAGGAAACGACACGCTCAATTTCCGCGCATTGTCGAGCGATGTAACGGCCTCCTTAATTGCAGGAAGTGCGAGTTATCAAGCGAACGGCATGACCTTTGTCGGACAGATCGGTCGCTTCGAGAACTTGGTCGGTGGTTTCGGTAACGATCGCCTGACGGGAGATGCGCAAGCCAATTCGCTGACCGGCGGCGAAGGAGACGATGTCATTGTCGGTGATGTTGGTAATGACACGCTCGTCGGTGGAGTCGGAGACGATTCGGTCGATGGCGGGATCGGAATTGATCTTCTTGTCGAATCTGGCAACGTCAGCTTTGTTTTGAGTGATGCTGCATTGGTGAGCGACTTCGGCAACGACACGTTGGCGAATGTGGAACTCGCCAGATTGACTGGGGGAGTCAGTGGGAATCTTTTGGACGCGAGCGGCTTTAGCGGAGCTGTGACGCTGGATGGCGGACTTGGTGATGACACTCTGCGTGATGGAGCGGCCGACGATCGCTTGTTCGGTGGACTGGGTAACGATGTCTATCAGATGAGGGCCTTGGGCAACGATGTCATCAGTGAGCTGGTTCAAGCGGGAAACGACACGATTGATTACTCGCAGGCGATTGCGGGGGTGTCGATTGATCTTACGAACGCGAAGCAGCAGTGGTTGCGGATCGGACATCGTTTGACGACCGGGGGCGAAGTAGAACGATTCGTTGGCTCATCGTTGAGCGATGTCGTGACAACGTCGTTCGATCTGCCGGGGATTCGCAATTTCGACGGTGGCGTTAACCGCGATTCATCGGTTGTTGATTCGTTGCGTCTGCTCTCAGGAACGAACACGTGGACCTTGACTGGTACAAGTTCGGGACAGATCACGAGCGTAGGTTCGAGCGTCACGATTCCCTTCAGCGGCTTTGAGTCGCTCATGGGTGGAACCGGCGCGGATACGTTTGTTGTCAGCAAGAATGCCACGTTTACGGGAGCCGTTGATGGTGGCGCGGGAGCCGACAAAGTTGACTGGTCGCAAACATCAGTCGCGTGCAACGTGTTACTGACCGGGAATTCTGACAACGGATTTTCTGGATCGGAGGCGTCGTCACTCAATGGCTTCAGCAACATCGAATCAATCGTGGGGAGCAGCGTGAATGACTCGCTGACGGGGCTGGCAACCGACGCGGCTTGGGATGTTGGGCTGGGGCAATACACCGATTCGAAGACGGGACGAAAGCTGAACTGGGCCTCGTTTGAAGTGCTCAACGGGGGAGTCGGTCAGGACTTCTTTAATAACGTTCCCGCACAATCAACGACCCTTTTGAATGGCGGCGTCGGGAACAATTCGTGGCAAATCGTGGGGACTTGGACATTGGGTTCGAGTCGCTTGCCTGCGGGAGTTATGAATGTCTCAACGATCGTCGGTGCCAGCGCGGCGGATGTTTTGGTTGGTTCCAATACGCCAGGAACCTTCTTGATCACGCCCGACGGAGTGAACGTCCCTGGAATCGCGATGACGTTTCAGGGATTTGAAACGATTCGTGGTGGAACTGGTGACGACACGTTTGTGATGTCGCCGAACGGGACGATCGGCAACATTGATGGTGGCGGCGGCTTTCGCGACGTGCTGGATTACTCGTCGTTTGCCACGGGCGTTTCGGTCAATTTTGGAGCCGGTTTAGCGACAGGCGTAAACAGCCTCTTGAATCTTGAAGGCGTTCGAGGCGGCACTGGAGATGACTCAATCGTTGGTGGCGGCAACGGAGATGTTCTCGAAGGCGGGTTAGGGAATGACACTCTTGATGGCCAAGCTGGCAACGACACTTTGGTTGGCGGAGAAGGTTCCGATTTGTTGATTGGTGGTGCCGGAATAGG
>CAIJTL010000122.1 GCA_903823545.1 uncultured Planctomycetaceae bacterium | reverse complement strand
TGATTTCTGCCCCAAGCGGCCTTAATTATCACGCGCTTCTGTACGGTTTTTCGACAATCGCCTGAGCGGGAAAACACATGGGTATCTTCGTCGAGGGGAAATTTTGAGAAATCTTCCCCACTTTTCTGTCAGTCGGAAACTCCTTCCGTAGTTCTCGTAGCGCCTCGTCGCGCTGAGGGGCGAACCGATTGCGTTCTGAAAGAAAACCCGGAGATAAGACACGTGAGGACGATTTCAACACAGCGAACATCGCGTGACCATGGATTGGGCGATCGAACCCCGCGGATCGAAGTCATGTCGGCAGCACTACTGAGCATGAGCCTCTGCGCCGTCACCGAGGCCACACCTATCCCGCTCTCAGAACCGCCGATCTACCGCACGATCGAACTTGGACCGTGTGTCGCAGATACGGCGGGAATGGGAATGCGGCGCCTCGGCATCAACAATCTCGGCATGGTTGCGCTCACGCGATGGACAAGCCAAAGCGAACAGCGCGGTGTGGTCTAGCTTCCCCCTGCATGGCGACCGATTCCAGGCGGATTCGTCATCCCACCGGATTTGTATGGCTGTTACAAGCTCCCCGTTCCAGCAGGCGCGACCAACACATGGGCGAATGACATCAACGAATTCGGAGTCGCTGCTGGTGCGGCCGGCGCGGCATATTCATACGACTGCAAAGCAACGGCATGGACGACGGGATTTTTCACCGGCCCCATTTCCTCTGCCGCTCCCGCGCTTGCCTGTGACTGGAGCGTGTTTGTCGGACTCTCCAACAGCCTCAGCCCCATCGCGGTTGGCGTGCAAGCGCTCGACTGTGACGGCGATTGGCATCCTCTTGCCTTGGACATTGTTTCGGAGGCGCAAGTTCCGACGGGGATGCCCGCTTTGCCATGGAACGCGCCGCGTTCTCGCAATGACTTCGTCGATGTCAAAGCAGTAAGACGATCGATGACCGCGATCGATCGCAATGCCGCGTATTGGACGGCGCAATGCGCGAGCGGAAGTCTGACCCTCAGCAACTGCGGTGGTGGATAAGTGCCAGCTGAATCCCCCAAACTCGATACCGCGGGATTCTTCGCCGCACGCCCGACAGCGCTGAAGCAGTTGCCCTCGCCGCAGTCGCCGTTCAACCTTAATCTCGTCGAGGCATCATGGGCGTTTGGCGTCAACGACCTCGGTGAAGTGTGCGGCGCGATTGATGCGCCCGGTTCGAGTGTGAGCGAGGTTGAACATTGGCAACCATCCGTTTGGACGATTCTCGGCGCGTCAACGGTGCCGGCATTCGACATACTTCCCATCGCAGTGGGAACCGTCGGTGGTTGCGTCAATGCCATGGATTCAAATCCAGCACTACCTCGACGTGCGTGCGGCTTTGTCAGCGTGGGTCCTTACCACAACTCCACGGCTACGGCGGCAGGCTGGGAGCACGTCAGCTCGGCAAGCATTGATTGGTGCGTCTATCGATTGACCGATGTCACGCTGCCACGTCACATCAACGGAAACGGACCACTACTCGATGTCGCGTACGACATTGCCGAGACCGGACAGATTGTGGCAATTGGCGACGGCGAGGGAGTTCTACTCACCCATCATTGCGATCTCAACGGGGATCTAGGTATTGACGCCGCTGACGTTTCATTCGTCATGAATGGATGGGGATCGCTCGAGAATGACGTCACGGGAGACGGTGTGACGGATGCGGTCGATCTCGTGACGATCTACAACAACTGGACCGACGGCGCGATCGCCATGATTCCGCGGCACTGCGGTTTCATTTCCGACCCAGTTGCAGAGGCGGCACAGAACTTGGAGGACGGTTGCACGCTTGAAATGGCGCATGAAGTCCTTGGGACGTCTATCGACGCGATGCGCGCGTGGCAGCCGTCATGTTCAAATGAGTTGAATGCATTCCACTGCGCTTGCAATTGCATTAAATGCGTTTATGTTGTGTTGAAGGGGGCTCAGTAAGGCAGTGGAGTAGGGTGGTTGAACGAGAGAAATCTCTTTGTAAATGGAGCAAAGAATGAGATATCTTAAACTGACATTAGGAAATGTGGCGGT
>CAIJTL010000121.1 GCA_903823545.1 uncultured Planctomycetaceae bacterium | reverse complement strand
GAGCATGTCATTGCTGGCCCGCTCAAAATGGAAAGCATCGCTGTTGGCAATGAGTACAAGTTCAAACTGACAACCATCGCCATTCGTGAAATGAATGACGACCAGTTAACTCGACTGAGTCGTGAAGGACAGCTTTATCTCAACTTGGTGGAGATGCAGACAATCCGCCAGCACTTCGTTGATATCGGCCGCGATCCGACCGACATCGAATTGGAAACGGTCGCGCAGACGTGGTCTGAGCATTGTTCGCACAAGACGCTTGGAGGTCGCATTCATTACCAAGATGGGCGTCGTGACATTTACTTCCAGAGCATGTTGAAGGAAACGATCTTCGCAGCAACGGTCGAGATTCGTCGGCAACTTGGCGATGCCGACTGGTGCGTCAGCGTCTTCAAAGACAATGCCGGAATTGTGCGGTTCGATGAGACACAAAATGTTTGCATCAAAGTAGAGACCCACAATCATCCATCAGCGATCGAGCCATACGGTGGGGCGAACACTGGACTCGGTGGTGTGATTCGAGACCCACTTGGGACCGGTTTGGGTGCCAAGCCGATCTGCAACACGGATGTCTTTTGCTTCGCACCGCCAGACACACCGCATGAATCATTACCACCAGGCACGCTGCATCCGAAGTTGGTGATGCGAGGAGTTGTGTCGGGGGTGCGAGATTACGGCAATCGCATGGGGATTCCGACGGTCAATGGCGCGATTTACTTTGACGAACGTTACCTCGGTAATCCGCTGGTCTACTGCGGCAACGTAGCAATGATCCCGGTTGATAAGTGCGAAAAAGAGGTAAAGCCGGGCGATTACATCGTCACAGTCGGCGGACGTACTGGTCGCGATGGCATTCACGGCGCGACGTTTTCGTCAGCAGAACTGACCCACGAGAGCGAAACGATTTCGGGCGGTTCTGTTCAAATCGGAAATGCCGTCGTCGAGAAGATGGTCGCCGATGTCGTCCTGCAAGCACGCGATCGTGGCCTTTACAGTGCGATCACCGATTGCGGCGCGGGCGGTTTTAGCAGTGCCGTTGGAGAGATGGGTGAGGAACTCGGAGCGGAAGTGTGGCTGGAAAAAGCGCCGCTGAAATATGCCGGGTTGAGTTACACCGAGATTTGGATTTCGGAAGCTCAAGAACGGATGGTGCTTGCTGTGCCGCCGAGTTCATGGGCTGCGTTTGAATCTCTTTGCCGATCAGAAGGTGTCGAAGCAGCGGTGCTCGGCGAATTCAAATCAACAGGTCGTTTGGTTTTGAAGTATCACGGTGAAGAAGTGGGCGACCTGGCGATGAGCTTCCTTCACGACGGTCGCCCGCCGATTGTTCGTGAAGCGGTCTACGTACCGAAGGCGGACGAACCGTTGAGAGCAAAGGTCGACGGGACACTGCAGAAATCTGCTTACGACGATGATCTCAAACGAATCCTCGGCTCGCTCAATGTATGCAGCAAAGAGTGGGTCATTCGGCAGTACGACCACGAAGTGCAAGCAGGAAGCGTCGTGAAGCCGCTCGTTGGAGTCTGTAATGATGGCCCTTCCGACGCTGCGGTCGTGCGACCGAACTTGCTGTCGAAACGCGGCCTGGCTGTCGCATGTGGAATGAATCCGCGATTCGGTGATCTTGATCCGTATTGGATGGCGGCAGCAGCGATTGATGAGGCGGTGCGAAATTGTGTGGCTGTCGGAGCGGACCCGCGTCGCATCGCGATTCTCGACAATTTCTGTTGGGGAAACACCGATCGCCCCGAAACGCTCGGCACGCTTGTTCGAGCGGCACTGGCCTGCAAAGAAGTCGCGATCGCGTTCGGAACGCCGTTCGTGAGCGGCAAAGACAGTTTGAATAACGAGTTCACTTTCACGGACGCGGCCGGCCAAAAACAAACCGTAGCGATTCCCTCGTCGTTGTTGATCACGGCGCTCGGCCAACTGAATGATGTTGAGCAGGCCGTCACGATGGATCTCAAATCGGCAGGCAACGTAGTCCTGTTGGTGGGAGCAACCGCAAATGAACTCGGCGGCAGCCATTATGCCTTGGTCAACGGGCATGAAGGAGGAGCCGTACCGCGCCTAGATCTCGAGCTCGCACCACGCACCTTTGGTGCGGTCCACGATGCGATTCGCAATGGCCTAGTGCGTGCCTGTCACGATTTGAGCGAAGGTGGGCTCGCCACTGCCGTTGCCGAAATGGCGTTCGCTGGCGGGTTGGGTTTGTCACTCAACTTGCAACCGCTCGTGGTCGCCAGCGGCCTGAACGACGACATCGCCTTGTTGTTCTCGGAAAGCAACTCCCGTTTCGTCATCGAAGTTCCAGCAACGTTGCAGGCCGCCGTCGAGTCAATTTTCCGTTCGGCAAATGTTCCGATCGCAAAGCTAGGCGAAGTCACCACAACAGATCGGCTCATGATTCAAGGATCAACCGGAGCAGTCGTGGTCGACTCGTCGCTCAGTGAGCTTAAGCAATGCTGGCAGAAACCATTGGCTTGGAACTAACGTTTGACGGAGTGATTCGGAATTCCAAAGGTCGTTTCTTCGTGACACACCGAACTAAGCGAGTTGGTAGTGGCAGAAATCATCCAGACTTCTGAAATGTCGATCGTTCAGGGCGAGGTCTCATCAGATCGCTGGCACGTGAGGATGATCCCGCTATCCGCTTTTCTAAAGGACAGCGAATCAAGAGTGTGATCTCGTTACCGTGATCGTTGAAGGTGACCTCATCGGCAAAAGCTCGAATGAGCGTTAGTCCGCGACCGCAGGGACGCGTTAACGATTCCGACGAGAACGGGTCAGGCAACAGCTCCGGATTGAAGCCTCGGCCTTCATCTCGAATCACGCAACGGAAGAAACGGTCGGTGCATTCATAAGAGACAGTAATTCGGCGCTGCGAGTACGGACTCTCGTGAACGCGCTGCCGTAGTAGCAGTTGATATTGCTCTTCGTCGTCGTCACGTAGTTTTGAATCAAGCTCCAGATTGCCGTGATAGCATGCATTGATCAGCGCCTCTTCGAGGGCCATGCCGATGCGCATGATCGGCACGGAATCGCATTGCCAAATCGTATGGACCACTTCTCGAAGCTGCTTTGAAAGCGACACCAGCAGCGTCACGTCGTTCTCTAAAATGAACATAGCCTTTTGGTGCTTGAGTCGTTGATCAACGCGAGATTGTTGTCGGTCACTGAATGCGTTCGACAAAATGCGCTCGGCGGTAGAGGCCAACTCTTGAGTAAGACGTCTCTTCGGGACATATCCTGCTGCGGCAAGTTCAAGGGCCTGAATCACCAAGTCCTCGCTTCCTTGCGCGGTCATCATGACCACCGGCAAGTGGGGAAATCTGCGAGTGAGTTCCTGAAGCAATTGCAGGCCGTCGAATTTGGGCATGTGAATGTCGGTAACGACCATGTCTGGATTGAGCAGCGCGACTTGATCCAGCGCCGTTTGGCCGTCATCGGCAAAATGAATCTCAGCGTTATCCAACTTATCCAATGCGCCACCAGCCAGAGTTCGATCAACGGCAGAATCATCGACGACCAGAAAGCGAGGCATTGCAATCTCTCCAAAGTAGGTCTGTTGAAAAAAAGAGGAACGAGACATCACGTTCCGGGAGGCCGCGGTCAGTTACGGGAAGGCCCACGGCCACGTGCTGCTCGTTCCTCTTGTTTCATCCATGTCATCAGGGCTGTTTCTAAGGAATTGACGTCCGCGTGCAGTTTGAGCAGAGCGACCGGCAGATCATCCCACTGCTCGTCTTTGGCCAGTTGCTCAACTTTGTTGGCGACGATCGCGCAAGGAACCGCACCGATGTTGTCTGCGGAACTCTTCAACGTGTGTGCGATCCGTCGCAATTTGGAGGCATCACGGGCATCCGTTGCCGTATTGAGTTCGCGGCGGATCGTCGGCAATTGTTCGCGGACAAGCTGCACGATTTCTGCGAAAAGTTCGTGGTCGCCGTTCATCCATTCGAGTGCTTGTGTTTTGTTCGTCAGGATGAGGCTTACGTCAATGTTTGCCTCATGATCGTCTTCAACAAGATCGCCGGTCGTTGACGCCTCCGCGATTGGTGATGGATCAGCAACGTGTTCTGAGGTGTCGACGGAATTCGGCCCACACTCTGCGCGAACTGGCAAAAAGCTGGCGATCGTCCGCAACAACTCCAGCCGCTGAATCGGTTTCGTTGCATAGTCATCGCAGCCAGCATCCAGGCACTGCTGACGATCGCCACGCATCGCATTCGCGGTGAGCGCGACAATCGGTTCCAGATAGCCCATCGAGCGTAATTTTCTCGTAGCCGAGTAACCGTCGAGCACCGGCATCTGCATATCCATCAGCACGACATCAAACGGATGTCCGTGACGAAACTCTTGCCAAACTAGCGACACGGCCAGTTCGCCGTTATCAGCCAGCACTACGTCCACGCCACTCTTTTTCAGCAGCGCCGAGATCAACCGTTGATTGTCGGGACTGTCTTCCGCGAGCAGGATGCGACACGGCAAGTGAAAGTCTTGAACGGGACTATTCAATTCGCGTCCAGACAGAGGCGTGATCGCCTCGCTCGGATCTTGGCACCAAGTCGCATCATTCAATGGCCCGGTTTGGAGCACAACAACAAACGTGCTGCCTCGGCCCGGCTGGCTTGAAACAGTCACGTCACCCCCCAGCATTCGAGCGAGTCGGCGGCTGATGGACAGGCCCAAGCCCGTACCACCGAAACGTCGCGTCGTCGAACCATCCGCCTGCATGAACGGCTGAAAGAGTTTTTGCATCTGCTCGTCTGACAGACCGATGCCCGTGTCGATGATCGATAGTCGCAGCCGGGCGACATCGCCGGGACCGCTGCTCTGAATGCACTCGACATGCAATTCGACCCGACCCTCCGCCGTGAATTTAATCGCGTTGCCGATCAAGTTGATCAAAATCTGACGCAGACGAGTCGGATCGGTTCTGACGTGATCCGGCATCGGACTGAGATATTTCAGCACGAGCGGCAGTTGCTTTGCATCCGCACGTACTCTCATCACTGACATGATCTCAGCGATGAGATGCACGGGCGAAACAGGGATCAGTTCAACGTCAAGCCGTCCCGCTTCGATCTTTGAGAGATCGAGAATGTCGTTGATCACATGCAGAAGATGTTCGCCGTTACGGTGAATCGTCTCTGCTGCTGAGCGACGTTCGGCCTCGGCCTGGCTGGTGTCGAGCAAGTTTTCGGCGAAACCCAAAATGGCGGTCAACGGCGTCCGAATCTCATGACTCATGTTCGCCAAGAACTGACTCTTCGCACGATTGGCCGCTTCGGCTTCTTCTTTTTGTTGTTGAATGGTCTCGTTCGCTTCGACCAGCAAACGAGTCTGAGCCAACAGCAACGTGTGAATGTCGAGCAACGCAAAGCGACCGTTATCATCCACTGCGAGCGGCTCATAAACCGCTCGCGTCGGACGGCCTAATGCAAACTGCGTCGCCTCTGCGATTCCACAATCGGCGGGCAAAACCAACAAGTCGCCGTCGAGTTGATCCAGCAAGTCGGAAATCGGTCGTTGCAGGAATAACTCAACTCCGAACGGATGACTCAATTGCTCTTGAAACTGAGTCCGCGACACGACGCCGAGCAGTTCGTCTTCTTCACAGATCAGAACTCCCGGAAGATCAGGACGCTGATCGAATGCTCGAGCAACGGCTGACGAACGTGTTACTGACGAGACTCGAAAGTCATGCGTCGTGAGTTGCTTCAAAGTGAGCGTGCTCGGCGGCGGTTCAAAGAGCGATCGAAGTTCGTCGTTGCCGAGACGATCGTTTCGATCCGCTCGCTCCGGCTGAGCAGCAAAAAGGGGACAGCCCGCCTCGATCACATCCGTCGTGTCGATCATGTTGCTTTTGTCCGAGAGGAGCTGTCCCCGGGGGAACCAGATTGACCAAGTTGACTCTACGCCAATCTTATGTTGGTCGAGCGTCGCAAACTTTCGACGTGTGCCTCATGAAATGTTTGTGAATGACAACGACCGTGGATCGCTGCTGTTTAGAAAATGCTCCGTATGACTGGCGTTTCTTCACCGTCGAGTCGACCGTGGCAAGTTTTCTATTCCTCGCGTTTTCGCCCGAGAAACGAGTACCACGGTGCTCGAACAAACGGCACGTACGGCAGTCGTGTGCGGCTTTCGAGAAACCGCTGACATTGAAACGTGCGGTGCAAAAAACGGACGTGATCGGGGCTGAGATGCACGTTGTCAAACGCGAACCATGTTGGCCACAGCGTTCGTGTGAACCACGAATGCCTCTCGTATCCCGGCTCCGGATGTTTTCGAGAGACATAGAAATCGACCGCTCCGAACGTCCCTCCGGGCTTCAGGAAACGATTTGCATGCTCGATCGCTGCAAACCAATCAGGGATCATCGTCAGGCTATACGAACAGGTCACGATGTCGGCTGATTCTGGTGGTTCAAAGCGAGTCGCATCGGCCACGACTGTTTCCACATTCGACCAGCCGTACTTTTCGCTCCGTTCGCGAGCAACCTCCAACAACGAAGATGACAAATCTACGACATAAACTTTCGCTAATCGCGGAATCCAATCGCGGACGAATTCTAGATTGGCTCCAGTCCCGCCACCGAGATCGACCCACACGGCCCCCTCTCGAAGCGGCAATTGTTCGCATAAATACTGACGCCCCGGCAGTAGTCGCTCACGAAAGCTGTCGTAGTCGTTCGCTTGCACGCCGTAAAAACTTTCCATTCGCTCGGCGTGAGTTCTCCCTCGAACCGGAGCGACTGCCAAACGATACAAGACTCGTAGATCAGCCATCGTGCTCATGATCAATGGACCTTTCCGTGGATTGCAAAGTTGATCTATCAGAGTCGTAGGGCGGGCACTTTTCCCCGCCGGTTTATCTCGAAACACGACGGGCAAGAGTGCCCGCCCTAAGGAACATCACGTTGCCATATGCGCGATGTGGAAACTGCCGTAGGTGTGGACTCGGTCGTAAGCATGAAGTCGTTCGGCGAGTCCACGCTGATAATGCAGTAACTCCGACACTTCGCACTCTTGGCCGTTCCGACGTACGCGTACTCGATCCACGAAATCCGTTTGCAAACCACCACTCCGCCAAATGATTCGAGCATCAGCAGCGGCGTGGTCGACAACGGCCTGCCATTCTTCGGCCAACAAGTTCTGCGACGAAGTGCTGAGCCAATCCATGTGATCCAACAGCACAAATCGCGAGATCGGCTGCGTTTGCTCATTCAGGAATTGCGTCACCGATGCCGTGTGCGTACTGATGCGATCGACCAATCCATTTTGGAGACGAACAAAGTTTTCTTCTCGCAGATATTCGGGGCAGCAATCGGGCGAGTATTCCCCCGTGAGATAAACGCGCCAGAAATAATTGTCTCGCAACGAAAGTCGGCTGAAGACCGTTTCGATACTGTCTTCAACGAATTTCGCGATCCCGCCGGAGTAAAAACGTTCGACCTGTTCGCGTTGTGGACGTGGCACACCGACGAGTGACAAAGTCGTGTCTCGGCCAATCATCCAGCGGAGAAATCTCGTCCAGAAAACAGGCCGCAGACGAGCTTCGTAAATCGCGAATTGTTCGCTGATCGTATCAGCTTGTAGGATCGCATCGACGCTGTCACGGACTCGCACAACGCGGTCGATGTATGCGTTGACCATCCACGCGAACCAACCAGAACTCCCCCGAAAATAGAACGACTGACGTTTCTCTCCGGAGAAGAATTCGATGTGCTGATCCCAATAAGTTTGGGAGTTCGGTGACAAGTGAGTCCGGAGTTTGTCGCCATACAACGCATTCACATTCGCGATTCGACCGCGACCGAACATCTGGAAAAAGTCGTCGTACTGCAAACTTCGGATCCCAGCGAGTTTCAATTCGAGCAATGCGTTCTGGCTCGGATTCATGTCAACCGCGTGAATCTGTG
>CAIJTL010000120.1 GCA_903823545.1 uncultured Planctomycetaceae bacterium | reverse complement strand
TTTTGAAACCGCGTCTTGTAAACCGGTCTATCCGAGCTTGTGAACTTTTCGTGGGACACGTTTTCAACGTGCCTAATTTCAAAAGAATGAGCACGTTAAAAACGTGCTCCACGACGATCAGCCATAGCCACTTCGAAACCAGTGGGCTTCGAGTCACGGAGTGACCCGACTACTTTGCGATACCGCGCCACGCATTCAACACTGTGTCGATTTGTCCGCGAATCTGTTCGCGAGCCATTCCACGTTCGACGCCACTCATCAGGAGCGAATCGTAGTTCGTATGCACGTGCCGAACGTGAGCAATGACTGCGAGCGTGATCGCCTTCGGGTCGAGTTCGCGTCCGGCGGCGGAACGACCGACTCGGCCACTTCCGCGAACAGCGGCATGAGCGGCGATTTGATGGGCCTCGTCAGCAGGGCAATTCGGAAATTGTTCCAAGATCGCTGCCGACATTTGCTCGACCAGCTTTTGATCAACCACCACTCGCTGAGCGGCGGCGGCGACTCGGCGAGCCGCGCGCTGATCGGCGTCGGCAATGCAATCGTCTTCTGCTTGAGCCAACGCCGCGTCAGTAATGAGCAGTCCTTGTCGCTCATACCTTTTGCGTGGGCGATTGAACTTCATCACAACAGCGGACAACGGGCTGTGCTTCTTGGCACGGCGCGTCATCGCAGTGTCACCGGAAGGCAAGAAGGTCAAGTGGTCTAAGTCCGCGCAGCTCATGCATAGTGGCAGATGGCCTTCGAGAAACAAGAATTCGCCGGGGACGATCTCAGCATCGCACTCCGAACACTTCGCGTCGTTGGAGGTGGTGATGAAGACCACCAAGTCCGGAGCCTTCGTCAGCTTTTGCTGCAAGCGTTCGGACTTCTTCTCGGACAATTCAGCGGGGGCGTAATGGGTTCGATAAAAGGATTCTCGCTCTTCGTTGCCGTCAGCAGTGAGCGGCAGTGCTTCCACGCCGTTAACGCTTCGCCGCGAGTACTCCGCTTCAATCGTTTTCAAACCTTTCTCGACAGCCCATTCGGCAAAGAATCGATAAACGTCCGCCAACTTTTCCGCTCCACATTGAATGCGAGCTTCAATCGGCGAATCGACGGCCACTCCCTTTCGCCAACTTTCAAACACTCGCCAGTGGAGAAAGTCGAGTTCTTGGATCAACTCCAGTGGCCCGACGGACCCGTTCCGCTTCAACACTTTTTCGGCTGCGGCGAGGACTCGTTCACGCAGTTGTTTGACGGAGTAATTCATAACCCAACTCCGCTTTGCTCCAAAATCTCGGCGATGTGCATGACTTTGATCGGCTTCTTCTGGCGGCGAATCAAACCATCCATGTGCATCAAACAAGACATATCGTTTGCGGTGAGCACTTCGGTCCCCGCTTGCTCGTGATCGTGAATGCGGTCGAGTCCCATCATGGCGGAGACGGCTTCTTCGGCGACGGCGAATGTTCCCCCAAAGCCGCAGCATTCATCCGCGCGAGTCAGTTGCGAGAACGTGATCCCTTCCAGTCCTTCCAACAACTGTTTCGCCTTGTTGAACGACGGCCCGACTCGCTCACTGCAACTACCGAGTCGTAGCTCACGCAGTCCGTGGCAACTTTGGTGCAACCCCACTTTGTGAGGAAAGCGACCAGCAGGCTGAGTCACCTTCAGCACATCGGTGAGAAACTCCGTCAGTTCAAAGGTCTTCAGCTTGAGCTGCTCAAAGCCCGGCTTACCACCGAGGTAATCGTCGTAGTGCTCACGAATCATCGCCGTGCAACTCCCTGACGGACAGACGACGTACTCGTAGGGCTTGAAGATCTCAAAGAACCGTTCCGCCAACGGACGAGTCTGCTCGCACAAGCCGGTGTTCGCCATCGGCTGCCCACAACACGTTTGAGCTTCCGGGAACTCAACCTCACACCCAAACCGCTCCAGCACCGCAACAGTAGCCATGCCAATCTGCGGAAAGAGCTGGTCGATATAACAAGGAAGAAACAGTCCAACCTTCATGTGAGCCTTTCATCTGCGGCACATTTTCAGAACAACTTCAGCGAGCATTTTGTAACGCTCGCTCAACCAAAATGTGAGCGGAAGAGGTGTTGCCCGGCATTGATGCGGAAGCTCGACGACAGAATCAGCGATGGCCCGATCGAGTCAAACACCCCTGTCATGACAGGTGGTCCGGTGTAGGAATTCGCAAGAAGTTTTGACTCGTCTTGCTGATGCCGACAACCATATCAGTCGGAACGTGCCAATTGGCGGTTTCCTTGAGAAGAATTACTTCATTCCACCAACGCCAGCAGCCCGGAGACGATTTCGTCTTCGGGCTGCTGGCGTTGGCGGACTTCAGAATCGAATCACGTCAATGGGCATGTTGTTGTACCATCGTCAGATCGGGAACTACTTCGCGAAGATGTCCCAGAGTTTTGTGTGGGCGTTGATGCCGATTTGGTAGTCACCGCGGCTCAGTTCGCGGTAGATCACTTGGCCGTTGCCCCCATCGAAGCCGATGGACAGCGGGAGGTCGGATTCCAGCTCGAAGGCTTCACCAGCGGGGAGGCTGAGCAGTTCATTCATCGCAACGACGTTGAATGAGCCTTTGCTGGAGGGGTTCGCAATCGTGATCTTGTGAGTTCGGCTGGCGAGGTCATAGCTGCCATCTTTTTGGCTGAACACGAAGTGTTTGCCCGGTGTGAGAGCGTAGGTTGCCGTTCCTTTTCCGTTGAGGCGATCGAAGTTGATGATCCACTGTTGATCGACCGGCAGCGTTTGGCGATTGCCACCAGAGATTTGGAACGAGGTATCGTTGATCGAGTAAGCAATCGTGCTGGTCAGGTCGCGAGGGCAGGAGAGGATCGTCTTTTGATATCTCAATCGGCAGTCCTCGGCTGTCGAGGCTGGGACCGGTTCGCCAGAGAACGTCATGACGTCTTTGCCGTCGAGCAGTTCATTGGCTTCTGGCATCACAGCGGAATCGCTCTCGGATGCCGCTACCGGTGAAACACTGTTGGAGTCGTCGTATCCCGATTCCGAAACGGTCACGACCTGCTCTTCGATGGTACTCGTCGTCGTATGATTGTCCGGAGTTGTGAAAACGACGAGGTCAGTGCCAGGATTTGAGGGCGTCGCAACCGGAGCGGTCGAAATCCCTGTGTTATTGGGCTCGTTAATGGTGGTTTCGGTCGTAATCAGCCCGCCGTTATTGGAGACCGGGTTGGTTCCCAGCTTGATCCGATTCGGTGAGAGCACGCTGCCTGGATTCGTTGGGTCGTATTTGCGAGTAATCTTGCTGGCGAGGCTGTTGGGGTTCGTGGGGTCCATCTTGCGGAGCGTTCCGGCGGTGACGCTCCTGGGGTTGGTCGGATCAACTCGGCGAAGACCGTTCGCCACGTTTTGAACGCTTCGTTGAACTTGCTGCGTGTTCGGGGCCAGCACCGGTTTCGTGATCACTCGCGGCAGTGATTCGGCTTGGCGGCGAACGACGTTGAGTTGCTGCTGTGCGTGCTGTTGGACCTGTTGTTGGGCTTGGCGTTGAACCGGTTGGACGAACTGTTGGACTTGATTTTGAACTTGTTGAGCTTGCTGCGGCACATTGCGAACCTGTTGTTGAACGGATCGGACTTGTTGCTGCACTTGGCGTTGAACCGGTTGCACCTGCTGTTGAATTTGCTTTTGCACTTGTTGTGGTCGCGGAGCGAATTGTTGGGCCTGCTTTTGAACCTGCTGAGCTTGATTAAACGGTTGCGAGACAATCTTTTGAGCTTGCTTTTGAGCTTGTTTCCTGACGTCACTCAAAATGTCCGCTTGCACGAACTCAGGAGCGGCGACGGAGGCGAGGGTCAACGTGATGGCCAAGGTGTGTAAGGTGTTCTTCTTCATGATTTGTCCCCTTTGAGTTTGGTGTTTTGATGTTTGCGAAACTGCAACATTCACAACACCGAAATCGCGGTATTCTGCCCGACGCAGAATTCTCAAAGTTTTTTGGAATTCGCAAAACAATCACGATTTCAAGGGGAACTTCCACGATCGCCGCAATGAGTTCGCCACAATGTTTGGACGATTTTTCGCAACCGGACGTCGCGATTCAGATGTTGTCGGACGTTGTGCAAACGTACGATTTCCAACGACTTCGGTTCGATGGGGCACCTCCAATTTCTCGGTTCAAATGCCACGAGTCTCGAAATATCGGTGATGTGGAGGACATCACCAAAACTTCGAGACTCAATAGGCTTGCGCGGCCGGACTGACTGAAACACCTTTCGGTCTAGGAGAGCTGTCCGCGACGGAACTGGTTGCCCGCTTGCCAGTAGATCGAATTTCCTTGTGCGGCAAACAGGCGGTCAGTTCGTCCGTCGAATCCGTCGAATCTCCGATCAATGTTGAGTTGTCCGTCCACAACATTGCCACTTCGCAATTGATTTCCATTCTGCCAGTAGACGGTATTTCCCGATGCAGCGAACAACGTGTCTGACGCACTGAATCCGTCGAACCGAAGATCGATATTGAGTTGCCCGTTCGCGATGGTTCCTCGTCGTAATTGATTGCCGCTC
>CAIJTL010000119.1 GCA_903823545.1 uncultured Planctomycetaceae bacterium | reverse complement strand
TACACTCGCACGTTGCGAGCGGCGAGCGGAATCAACCAAGCGACAAACGCCAACGCCGCCATCCAGAGCCAACGCCCGGTCCACCCCGCCGCGCGGTTCTCGTAAACAACCTCCAACCCAATCCCGCTCCCAGCCGTCTCCGTCCCGAGATACCGAAATTTTTTGACAGCCGCATCCGCCTGCCCTTCCAACGCCATCGTCAGCGACAACAGTCCGCCGTCTTGTTTGGGAAATTCCCTTGCCCAAGGAACAAGTTGTTTTCGTGTTTCATCAGCAACACCTGCGAATTCCGTTGAGTCGAGCGCCGACCAGAAACCGTCTTCTTTGGTGGCCCTCAATGTGTCGTTGGCAGTCATACGTCTCGCGAGTTTCGAATTGTGGAGCAGCGTGTATGTAAGGGGGTTATCAGAATCTAGCTCTTTCGCCTGCTTAGCGATGACCTCCGCTTCGGCGTATCGCTTCTGGTCCATGAGGTCATTGAAGTTCTTCACCAACCGACCAAGCTCCATATCTTTTTTGCTCGTTCCACCACCGCTCACAATCTTATTTTCACGATCAGTGGGCTTCGCAAAGTCCACCTCAACTTTCGGTACTGCGGCCTGCGGGACCGCCATTTCTTTTCGCTCGAAAGACTCCTCCGATGGCTTGCCAGCCATTGGAGCGGCTACCGGTACGCTGGTCGCTCCAACTCTGGGATTCCCGCCCAATACTCCAGACCCGCCAGAGAAGTCGGCAACCACTCCGTCTGCATCATCAATATTGTCGTTGCGGCCGAATCCTCTGCCCTCTCTGGCCGCCTGAGCGAATGACGTTGCATTCTGTTGCTCTTGTTCGCCAAACCTCAGAAAGAATCCGACGAAGCCAACCAACAACAAACAACCACTACCAATCCAGCTCCATCGAAAGCCGAGCCAAACGAAGGCCAATAAAATGACCACAAACATCATCGCTCCGATCATTCGTCCGGCGCTGTACCAACTTGGCAACGTCAACTTTTGCGGCAGGCGAGTGAGCCAGTTCGATGAGCGCAAAGGTGAGTCGGGAACGAAGGCTCCTTTGCTGTCGGTCAGCAGCAGGTCTTGTGGATAACGCAATTCCCATTGTTGGTCGAGCACCTGCATCGGTTGCGACACACCCGCACCGTTGAGTACCGTCAATTCGGGAGGAGGCTGACGCAACTCGCCGGTGCCGCGCAAGGCGGGGACGAGCGTGCGATAGAACAACTGCAACGATCGCTCGCCCACCGGATCATCACTCGGAGGGAGCGGAATCAGAAACGCTCCACCGGCATGACGAACTTCGACAGGTTGGCCATCCACCAGCGCGGCCCAAAGCGATGCTTTCAGATCGTTCTTCCCGTCCGTCCCTTCGGGCAATCGAATCTGCAAGCTCTGCACACCCACGGCTGTGAATTGAAAACTCGCTTCGTGCTGGAACTCACCCGCCGCACTCAGAATGCTGGTGATCTTCGCCTCGCGACAGATCGCCGTCGGCACAGGGAGCCGATCAAAGCGTTCGTCCGCAATCGTCAGGCTCGGAGTTCCCGTGAAGTAACGAAATGCAGAAACGATGCGTTGAGTCGGCACGTAAGCAGCGGGTGCCGGCAAGTCGATCGGATCAACATCGGGAAGCGTCGTCTTGTTGGCGTCGGTCGCTGTGACGTTCAGCCGTTGATCCCCTTCCGCTTCGATGGCGATGTAACCGTGCTGACGGTCGGCGGCGAGCACTCGCAAGTGTGAGAGGGGGAGAGGAGGAGAAGAGGAGATAGGGAGAGGTACGTTCGATTTCGTCTGATCTTTCTCCCCATCTCCCTTTCTCCCTTTCTCCCTTTCTCCAGCACGCGGCACAACGCTCGTGACAACCAACGTTGCCGTTCCGGCAAAATGTCGGTCGAGACGCAGAGTCCAAATCAACTCGCCGTTCTCGCCCGCTCGCGAGGTTTGTTCGACGATTCGACCGCCCGCATTGACCATTTGAAATCGCAGGTCTTTGCCAGCCGATTCCGGCAACGCGACTTCGAGCACTCGCAAGCCGCCGCCGGTGATTTCTAACTCCGATTCAAAATGCGTGTGCAGCGTCTGCTTATCGACCCGCGCGAAAGTCAGCGTGCGTGCAGAGACTCGCGAAGGTTTGCGATCGACTTTCAGCATGCCGCTGAATTTCGAGTCTTGATAGGCGAACCCCAATCGAGTTCCAGGAACAGCGACATTCGCGGGATCGAGCCCCGTGATTTCAACGGGAACAACTTCGAGGTCGGCGTCAGCCTTGATTACGTACGTCCCTTCGGTGACCGACGACTGCGGCAAACGCAATTCGGGCAGCGAGACTTCCACCGGTTCGTCTTCCACCGGCCATTCGTCTGGATCGCGATGCGCGTTGATCTGCAACTTTGCTTCGGCACCCGGCTTCAACGGCTGCGGCAACGGGATGCGAACGTGAGTCGTTCCCGGATCACGAGGGGTCACTTCCCATCGTTGAGGCTGACCGTTGACGGTCACTTGTGTGATCAGCCACTCTGCGGGCAGCGTCAGTTCGATTTCAAACAACGGAGCAAACGAAGTCTCAACCGTTGCAGCGGTGATCAAGTCCAGCCCGTGCGAGTTCAGATCGAAGATCGACGCGATGCTGGCTTGAACGGTTTGCTCCTTCGGTTGCGCGACGAAACCGAGCGTGAACTTTTCCTGCCACACATCGAACAGCAACGAAACTTGCCCCGCGTCGGTCGCTCCCGCAGTTCCCATTTGCTTGAGATCCGCATCACTGACGGTCGCGGTCCGAACACCGTTTGATTCGACCGTTCGTAAACGGACCGCCGGAGCGTGTTGAATCAACGCTCGACCGATGTGCGACGTCACTTGGTTGATGCGCAACGTCGGAACTTGCCACGCTTCGCCCGCCGGAACCGCCATCACACCTCGAAAGTCGATGCGCCGAGCCCCATCAAACGACTGCCGATAATTCAGTGTGATTCGTGTCGTCGTCGCGTCATCAGGATTGTCCGAAAGCTCCCACGCTTCGAGCCCGTTCGAATCAACGTCAGTGATCTCCAACGTTTTCGGCACCACGCAGACCAGTCGATCAAGCGGCGTCCCATGCACCTGCAAT
>CAIJTL010000118.1 GCA_903823545.1 uncultured Planctomycetaceae bacterium | reverse complement strand
GGAATCCTATCGGCCTGCATGGGGCTGAAAGGGTTTTTAATTTTGAGTAACTTCATTGATGGCGGCGTTACTGGAGTCTCAATGTTATTGGCCAAGGTCACTGGAGTGCTGCTCGCCGTATTGCTTCCTTTGGTCAATTTGCCATTCATCGCCGTCGGCTATCGGCAAATGGGACGCGCATTTGCGATCCGAAGTACAGTGGCAATTGCCGGACTCGCGATTGCACTTGCCGTCATTCCGTTTCCGGATGTCACGACCGACTTGGTGCTCACCGCGGTGTTTGGTGGCTTCTTTATTGGAGCTGGTATCGGGCTAGCAATCCGTGGTGGCGCGGTCCTTGATGGCACTGAAATCGCCGCACTGCTCATCAGCAAACGGAGTGATCTGCTACGTGTTGGAGACGTGATTCTGGGATTCAACGTCGTCTTATTTCTAGCGGCGATGTCACTCTTGGGGGTTAACGAGGCTCTGTACTCAATTCTCACGTATGTCGCGGCAGCAAAAACGCTCGACTTTGTACTTCATGGAATCGATCAATACACAGCAATCACGATCGTCTCAGTTCGCAACGCAACTATCCGTGAGCGAATCGTCAGCGAGCTTGGTCGCGGCGTCACTGTCTACAAAGGATACGGAGGAAAGAGTGGCCTAGACCAAGACATCCTCTACTGCGTCGTGACGCGTTTGGAGATCGGAAAAGTGAAGTCCATTGTTCGAGACTTAGATGGCGGCGCGTTTGTCGTATTCCATCCTCTGGCTGGCGTCGATGGCGGCATTGTGAAGAGAATGGGCATTCATTAGCTCGACCCAGAATCGAACTTGTCGTCTCAAGCACCATTGAAACATAACGTAGTTACAGAGCTTTTGATTTCGATACAAAAGTTGTCCCTCTTTTTTCCACCAAATGAGGAGCCATTCATGGTTGGTCGTCTCACCACGTTGATTGCATTTGTCGTGCTCGCGGTCGGTTGTCTTGCGGCCGAGCTTTATGCAGCCGAACCAGTTCGAGTGGGGATTCTGGGCATCGATAACTTTGGCTCAGTCGCATACACGGAGTTTCTAAATCGCCCCCATGCTGAAGGGGTATTTGAGGGCGTGCGAGTTGTGGCGGCTTACCCGATTGGTTGCCCCGACTATCCCGACAGCGACAAACTTGTTGCGAGCTGGAAGGACCAGCTTCTGAAGATGTATCAAAGCCCCAAAGATCCCAAGGACGCTGTGCCTCCGATTGAGATGGTCAATTCGGTTGACGAACTCTTAAAGAAGTGCGACGCCGTCATGATCTTCAGCATGGACGGTCGATTGCATTTGAAGCAGGCCGAAGCCGTGCTCAAAGCAGGCAAACGTCTTTTCATCAGCAGGCCGCTGGCATCATCGCCGGAAGATGCCGTGGCGATTTACAAACTCTCGGCAGAAACGAAGACGCCTTGCTGGAGCAGTTCGCAACATCGTTTCAGCGGCGGGTTCAGCGGGATGCGAAATCATCCTGAGGTGGGCCGCGTCATCGGCTGCGATGTTTACGGCGGTTGGACGGTGAATGCGCCCGACGCGGACAAGTTCATTCGCCCGCTGCACAGCATCGAAACGCTTTACACGATCATGGGAGGGCCGGGAGTTGTCTCAGTGACTTGCACTTCAACACCAACGACCGAGTCGATCACGGCTTTGTGGAAAGATGGCCGAGTCGGAACTTATCGCGGCATCAAAGAAGGGGCGGTTAAGTACAGCGCGACGGTCTTCGGCGAAAAGGGGGTTTCGACCGCTGGCATCTATGGGCACGGCGTTCCCGTCAACGGAATCGTCCCAACGACCGATAAGTACGTGGGCTATGAGGGCCTCGCGACCGAGATTGCTAAGTTCTTTAAAGGAGGCCCAATCCCTGTGAGTCACGCGGAAACATTGGAAATATTTGCTCTGATGCAAGCGGCAGAAGAAAGCAAAGCTCAGAATGGTGCTGTCGTGCGGCTGAAG
>CAIJTL010000117.1 GCA_903823545.1 uncultured Planctomycetaceae bacterium | reverse complement strand
TCTGAGCAATGTCACTGGTTTTGCCAATGAGCCGGAACGCGCTAGCATCCGGTTGCGATGATTCGGCTGAACCGGACGCTAACGCGTTCCGGCTGATAGGCCGTTCGACGAACTGCGAGCGTTGCCAATTCGGCGGCGCATCGAGTAGCGGTTCTGCCAATTGACAGGCAGTCAGTGCCAGCCGACCAAGATCATGTCCCGGACACCATGGCGCGAGTGCTGCCGCGAATTCGTGCATCGACACGAATCGCTGTTCTTGGTCTCGCAACAACGCTCGATCAATGACCAACGCGAGCGCTTCCGGAATGTCCGCTCGACGTTCACGAATCGGCATCACGGTCAACGTGGCCAACGCTCGCAGCTTTTGCAGCGGGGTCTTCCGATCCTCTTTCGCGAACGGAGCCGAGCCCGTCAGCAGCCGATACAACGTCGCCGCCAACGCATAGATGTCTGCTCGTGGCCCGACTTGATGACTGTCTTCCAATTGCTCCGGAGCCATGTAATCCAGCGTCCCCATCAGTTGACCGACCGTCGTCAATTCATCGACGGGAGCCTGTTCGCCGCTGAGCAGCGCGAGGCCGAGATCGAGGATTTTGAG
Organism: uncultured Planctomycetaceae bacterium; assembly: GCA_903823545.1. GTDB lineage: Bacteria > Planctomycetota > Planctomycetia > Planctomycetales > Planctomycetaceae > SXKJ01. Next base: position 2,278 of record CAIJTL010000117.1, on the reverse strand, counting down.
GGTTGGTCCGTTGTCAGTGGTCCGTGGACTGTGGTCCGTAGTCAGCGGTCGGTCATGCGGCCTCCCACTGACCGCTGACAACGGACGACTGACAACCGACAACATCAAATTGCTCGGTTTGATATCGCGATGCACGATCCCTTGCTGATGGGCGTATTCCAAACCGAGCGCAGTTTGCCGAGCGACCTCGCAAGCATCCGCGATCGTCAACGTACCGCACGCTTTCGCGATGCGGTTCAGATCGAGTCCCTCGACATATTCCATCACCAGGAAGTGCGTCCCATCCACTTCGCCCGCATCGGTCGCCTGCACGATTGCCGGATGACTGAGCTGCCCGATCACACGCATCTCGCGTTGAAACCGCGCGACCGCTTGCTCATCACCAAGCCGCCGGGAGGGCAACAGCTTCACCGCGACCAGCCGATCCAGCCGAGTATGCACTGCTTTGTAAACCGTCCCCATGCCGCCAGAACCGATCGCTTCCAACAGCCGATAATCTCGGAGCACGGGAGATTGATTCGTAGCCGCATCTCGATTTTGGTGACCGACGGCGTTGAGACTGACACTGTCAATCACACTGGCCGCTCCCACGCGAGACTGCGGTGCGGTGTTCCACGCAACGTCGATCGCCTGCACTTGCGACAGCGCCTGTTTCAATACAACGTCCGATTGTTTTTCTGCCGATGGCTCGGCATCTCCAACGATTCCAGCGATTGGAAGACGAAGGCCGTCAGTCAGCGTGTCACTGGCCCGATCCAACTGCGCGACCGTCGCCTCACAACTCAAACAGGCTTCGAGGTGAGCAGAGATCACATCGCTTTGTTCGTCGGGCAGTTTTCCAAGTAAATAGTCCTTCAACATCCGTGGCTCAAAACAGGTCGCATTGGACATGACGTCACCTTTTGCAAGTCGTGATGGACTCGCCACTCTCGTGGCCCACAGATAATAACGAAACCGCGCGACACGACTTTTTGAAAAAAAGATGAGAGATTTCAAGAACGCGTCAAAATCACGCAGAATCTGATAACGCCATGACATTTTCAACGAGGCATTATCGTGTTCCGGCTCATGGTCGTTCGGTCGCTGCAAGACGAGCCTCTACGACGACGAATACCGCCGGAGGTAGTCCTTGATCTTTAATTTGCGAACTGTGTTGTCGGAACTCATGTAGCGAATTGAGCCGAAGATCGGGCGGACTGGCCCCCACGGGCGGTCGAAGCGACCGAGCACCCAAAAGATACCGCTGTACGAATTCGGATTGCGGCCATCGAGCGCGTATTTGTTGTTGAGTTCAATCATCACGTCGAGCGCCTCGCGCGGCGTGCGAGACCATTCAAGAATCTTTTTCCCCCAGAGCATTCGCAGGTAATTGTGAATTCGTCCCTCTCGAAGCAATTGAGTTTGAGCGGCGTTCCAAACCCGATCGTGAGTCGCCGCGTTCTCGAACTCAGCGAGCGAATAAAGATGCTCGCGAGGATCACTCGCGTGTTCGTCCAACGTCGCTTGAGCCCACGTCGGTAGCGAATCGAATTGGTCGTAGTCCTCACGCTGCGACGAAAAGACGTAACCCAGTTCACGCCAGATGATGATCTCATCAAGAAACGATTCTGCCGCATCGCAGACACCCCACCAACCGCGTCGACCGCCGTTCTTCTTAAGTAACTCCGGATGCCATTCCTGGGACGACATCAGATGATGGAAGACTTCGTGCGCGGAGATGTGCCCGAAGTGCAGATATGGCGATAGGCCACTCCGCACGTCGTGGTCTGGATGGTTCCCGTCCTCTTCGTATCGCGTCAGTCGACGGTCGAGGAACTCCTGCATCGCCATCCGAGCGGCCACTGAGCCGCCTCGCGTCGCGACCACACCAACTGAATGATCGATCGGCATCCGAGCCAAACCGGAGTTTTCTCCAGCAAGCAGTTCAGCCGAAGCCGCAGGCCATCGCTGCGTGATCTCTTCAGGAAGTCCCTTCAGCCAAGGCAAGCAAGTTCCCTCCAGCGGATCAGGCAACGGCATGTTGTCGAGTTGCGGCTTGAGATTCTTTTGCAAGAACGAACGAAACGACAACGCCGTGACAAAGACCTGAGATGCTGCTCGTAGCGGCAGCAGACCATTCGAGTCCACCGCTTCGACCAACACCGGCAAACGACCCGCCGCTGATGTAACCATGCGAGGCAAGAAGAAGCAGGGGAAATCGTCCGTCACGACGACACATGCCCGCTGAGCCAAGGCCGCCAGCAATCCCTTGTCGGCATCCAATTCCGGTTCGACATAC
>CAIJTL010000116.1 GCA_903823545.1 uncultured Planctomycetaceae bacterium | reverse complement strand
TTCAAACTCAAAATCTATGCGCTCCACGAAGCCAAGTACGCTTTAGTCGGATGAATCGTATTTGGTGTAAGTCAAAACTGACTTCTTCAAACTCATAAGACATCGGCACGCCAATCCGGGCTGAATCTACACCGCACTCAAACATCTCGGCGCAACGACGGACGAGTGCGAGCAACTTACTCGATTGCTCAACGGCCTCATCACGAATTAACCGCACCAAATCTTCTAGGTCGCTCGCTAATCGTTCGAGGTCAGCCAATCCCGTATGTGCGCAAGTCGCTCGGATTGTCTGCACGCTTCGGTGGATCTGCTTCCACAAAGGGTGGCCCCCTGTTGTCTTTCAAGCGCCATTAAGGCGACGTTGAGAAACACAAGTTGGCCACTGAGCTTTTCCAGAGATTTATTTTTCTTGTCGCATCTTGCAGCAATCATGGCACGTTCCCTGAGTCGAAACAGCATCAAGGCAACCGATGTAATGCCTTGCTTCGTCAACCTAGGTCACGTGCAGAACTCGTCAAAAACGAACGGGCAAAAAACCGACTTCGACACAGACTCGCCACAAAAAAGGCTCGATCAGGCGAGCAATTCGTACTCTACCGACATGTCGCGAAACGGCATCAATCCACGTTGTCAGATCGATACGCGAGCCCGAAGTAGTTGTGGATGAACTCTTTCTTGTCGCCGTCGTGTCGAATTAACTGCACCAACGCCAATAGTTTTTGTTGATCGCGACGGAGTTTTGCGGCGAGGTGGTCTGAATCCAGAAGCTGCGCCGGCAGCGGTCCTGTTACATCCAGCCTGATCGAATCCTCGTCCCAGTCACCTTCGACAACGCCGTATCGATCAAGCATTCCCAGAGTTGTTTCTAACCGATGGTCATGCCGCTGACGTGCGTGTAATTTCTCCCGAAGCCATTCGAGTCCGAACGCACCGACCTTTTCCTTCTCGTGCAACAGCAGGTCGTAAACCCGCTCATAAAACTCCGCGTCGGGATTACTCCAGCGAATGAACTCCATTTGTGTGGTGAGGTCCGCTTCCTCGTAAAGCAGAACGCAGTCGGACGCGCGGCCATCCCGTCCGGCTCGACCAATTTCTTGATACCACGATTCCATTGAACCTGGAACTTCTCCGTGAATGACGAACCGAATGTCTTCCTTGTCGATCCCCATGCCAAACGCGGGTGTCGCCAAAACGAGCGGGCAGCGCCCTTGCATAAATTCGTTTTGAATTCGTCGCCGCTGATTTCGTTCGAGTTCACCGTGATAACAGACATGTGGCACACGTTGCTTGCGTAAAAACTCGCTGAATCGTTCAAGCGTCCGAATCAACGTGAAGTAGACAATTCCACTCCCGTCCGAACTTTGATGCCGCTGATTGACCGCCAGAATATGTTCGAGCTTCTCGTCGTCGCCCCAAACCTCTTCGACAATCAGCGTCAGATTCGGCCGATCGATCCCTTCGTGGAACATCGTCACATCGTCTGGTTCGAGACCCAACTGCCGGACAATGTCCGCTTGCACGTCGGGCGTTGCTGTCGCAGTGCAAGCAATCGTTGTGGGGTTGCCTAGCAGGGCGCGAAACTCGCGTAGCCGAGTATAGTCTGGTCGAAAATCGTGGCCCCACTCGCTGATGCAATGCGCCTCATCGACCGCCAGCAACTTCACGTCTCGGCGACTAATCGCATCAAGAAACTCAGGTTTCCGAAAGCGTTCTGGTGTGACATACAGCAACCGATATTTGCCGCTCGCCACACCCGCATATCGACGTTCTCGATCTTCGCGAGACAACGACGAATTGATGAACGTGGCCGCGATTCCTCTCGCTCGCAACGCATCAACTTGATCTTTCATCAAGGCAATCAGCGGCGACAGCACGAGTGTGATCGACGTCTTCGCATCCGAGCCACTGGATGCTTCGGATTCTTGGTCAGATTCCGAATCAAACAACAACGCTGGGATTTGATAACAGAGCGATTTCCCACCGCCGGTCGGCATGATGACCAGCGAATGGCCGCCACTCAGCACCCGTTGGATGATGGTTTCTTGCTGGCCGCGAAAGGAGTTAAACCCAAAGTACTGTCGTAATGCGTCGATCGGTTCCATGTCGCGATGTGTGACGAATATCGACTCGCGAAGCAACCGATCCAGGCCGTTCATTCGTGACAGAAAAAGAACAACCGGTGAGTCGTTGATTCAACGACTCACCGGTTGTGATGAATCAGTCCCAAGACACATCTGCGGTGAGATTCTGCAACCAACACCCAGCGAGGTCGTCCTAGAGACTGATCCCTTCGCCCCCGCTATTCGGCGTAAAACTTGGTGATTTCTTCCGAGATCAACTCTTGATCGATCGAGTCGCTCGTCAATCGAGCACGGACTCGCTGGCTTCCTTCTGACTTACCACGAACATGGACTCGGTAGATCGCAGTCTTGCCCGGAGCGAGTTCCGCCAGATCGTTGAAGAGGATCAAACCGTTCTTAGAAAGATGCTCGGTCGCTGATTGCACCTTGATCAATTCAAGTCCGCTCGGAAGCTCAAATGTCAGGCCAACTTTCTCGGCAGCCATTGATCCTGTGTTGCTGATGCGAATTTCATAGGCAGTTTCTTGTCCAACCTCGACGGGGTCTTCGAGGTCTTGAATTTCCATCGCCAGTGCGGCGGAACCTTCGACATTGGTAACGCTGCCAGCTTTCGCAACAAGTCCATGCTCCGATGTCACAGTCACTTGATGCTCGAAGTGTCCAAGCTCCGTCGCTTGTAATTGCAATTTCAACTGAGCGACTTGATCAGCTTCGAGATGACCGACAAACCACGTGACCGCTCCGGAATTCGCATCAAACGTGCCTCCTTTATCCGCTTTGACATATTTGAAGCCGTTCGGAATGCGATGCACAACACGAACGTTGTTCGTCGCTGCTTTCCCTTCGTTCTTGACCGTCACGGTGTAGCGAGCATCGCGTCCGACATATCGCAATGCCGGCCCTTCGATTCCGACATTCAATGCCGCAGCGATGACATTCACTCGCGATTCGGCCGCCTGCTTCAGTCCAGAATCGGCCACCGCGACAACACCCAGCATCTGGTTGCCACCCGCCGTGGCATTGAATGAAAGGCGAATCGTTCGTGTCTCGCCGGGACTGAGTGAGCCTATTTCCATGCCAGCTCCTTCAGCACGAACGCTCTCCAAACCCGCAGTTGTCTTCACCTGAATTTTCACGTTCTGGGCGACGCCGGTTCCTGGATTCGTAACGGTGACGGTTTGCACGAACGGATCGCCAACACTCACTTCCGCAGGAGATTGCAAGCTGACTTTCAGCAACGGCTCTTCGACCTTGAAAACGCTGGCAGCAGTACCGGTGAACCGAACATTTGCCGTCGTCGCGAGATCTCCACGCTGGCTTGGAATCATCTTGATGTGAATGACTTGTTCTTCGCCCGCAGCTAGTTCAGCAATCGACCACTCCAAATGATCGGCGGCTTGTGACGGAGCTGGTTCCGCGTGTGTCAGTCGCACCGTGGTAGGGAAAAACGCATCGACAACCACTTCGCGAGCGGACACCTTGCCGCTGTTCTTGACGACCAGGTCACACAAACACTCTTGTCCAACGTTGATCTCACTGCGTTTCACCCATTCAACAGACACTGATGGTGTCCCGCTTTGGCTAGGCGCAGACATGCGACTCGACATGCTCACGGGGCGTGCACTTCGAGACGACGTTGGCAAACCAGACTTCATCGGCTTGTCACTCGCAACACTCAACCGTGTGGTTTGTGTTGCAGGATTCAACGCCTCTGGCTCCTTCACTCTCGTCAACGGTAACACGGCCTTCTGCTCTGCACGCACTTGCTTGATCGCGGACTTTGTTCCAACAGCTTGATTGAAGTTCGCTCCGATAACACCCTCTTTGGATTCGGTGCCGTTGTCCTCAGCAGCACTCGTCAGCTCAATTGAGCCGCTTGTCGACGATTCCGCTGCCGACGGCTCAGCGACTTCTGATGCCGCTTCAGATTCGCCTCGATCATTGAGGCTCGCCTGCAACAATTCAGTGGCCGTCAGCTTCGATTTCCTGGTGGTTGGTCGCTTCACTGCTGGAGACGCATTTGTTGGCTCTGCCGCAGTTGATTCTGTTACAGGAGGAGCCAGCAATTCGACAGAACCAGTCTCGGTCAACAGTTTCTCTGGCTTAGAAGTTTGTGCCGATCGCTTGGTGGTTGGAATTGTGACCTTGGCCGTTGACGGTTCATCGTCGCCAAAAATTTCTGCTTCCAAATTTCGGCGAACGGGCTTCGACGTCGCTTGTTTTAGATCGGCAACCACTGCGGCCTTTTGGCGTGTGTATCGTTTAGGCACCGCGTTAACGTCCGCCTTCAAGGACTCAATCTCGGTGTTGATTGGCAAGCCTGCCGAAGCATCCGAAGGTGAATCGGTAGTCACCGCAGGTTGTTCTTGCGGCGTATCCTTCTTGTCCGACGCTGCCGAATTATGGCGGCCGAAGAACTGAAGTTGCCCAAGCTTAGACGGCTTCTTCGTTGCTCCGCCAATGCGCCGATCAGTTGGTTGGTCCGCAGCCACGCAGAGACTCAAACTCACACCGACGATTCCGCCGAACGCAAACATCTTCATCCACGGACGCATACCAACCTCCTTGTCAGACCCTACGCGGAGACGATCTTGCGGAGACCGAGCTGAGAATTCCTTCGCACGTCACCCGCGTATTGAGCGATACTCCCTGAAAAGATCGGCTGTTAGTTTTGGCAGCTTGAGAAGACTTTGCTCAAGAAACCGACATTGCCGGTCGTTTAGACATTGCCGCGCCAAATCCATAGGCAATTCAAAATAATGGGCAATTTGGGAAATACAGAACAGAATAAAGAACGCGAGCCAGCATCAATGTCAGCGATTCATCCCGCATCATTTTCCGATGAGCAGCTTCTCAAAGAATGCTCAGAACGACGGACTCGACGCTCCGGTCCCGGCGGCCAGCATCGGAATAAGGTGGAAACTGCCGTCGTGCTCACACATGAACCGACCGGAGTTGAGGCCGAAGCCAATGAGCGTCGTAGCCAGTCAGAAAATCGCCGCGAGGCCCTCTTTCGATTACGAATCCGGCTCGCCCTGACCGTTCGCGTTGAACGACCAGACGAACTTGGCCCATCGGAACTCTGGCAAACTCGCTGCCGCAATGGCCGAGTCTCAATCAACCCCAAACA
>CAIJTL010000115.1 GCA_903823545.1 uncultured Planctomycetaceae bacterium | reverse complement strand
TACGTAGCCATCACGCTCCGCGTGATGAGTCGAGCGCGGAGACCGCGCAGAATGAAAATCGAGCGTCGATCACAGAAACGGAGCGGCAGGGACGATCGGCTCCTCACGCGGAGCGTGAGGGCTACGTAGACGGGACCGAAACTGCCATTTCGCTCGGATTATCCTGGTTAATCGCTCGCGTCGAAGACGGTCGATTCCGGGAGCCGTCTCCCATCGGTTTCTATTTCGCCAAGTTATGGTATTTTGAGGCCCTGTATCCGCTGATCTTCACCGTCGCGGCGCTCCGCAAAGCGGCGGAGGTGACGAGGAAGGAGCCGTAGGTGTGCCGTACTACGAATTTTTGTGGACCGACGAAATCATCGAACATCTTGCCGAGCACGACGTGGCTCCGGAAGATTTTGAACAAGTCGTTTCCGCTCCTGACGATGTCGGTGCTAGTGATTCAACAGGTTTGCCGTGTGCTTGGGGTGAGACGATTGATGGGAGATTTGTCATCTGTATCTACGAAGAGATCGACGACATCCTGCTGTTGCCGGTAACGGCGTATGAAGTTCCACGGCCGGGTGAATCATTTTGAAGCAGCCAATGTGGGAAAGTTCCATGACGACAACACACCGCCAATCCAATTTCTCGCTGACACCCGAGCAATTGGCTCGTTTGCAGCACCAACGCGAACTCATTGCCGCGGAGCGTCCGCAGCTTCAAGCCAAGCTGGAACGAATGCACGAAGCTCAGCACGAACCTTCACTGAGCGGACAGTTGCGGCAGGCGATTCACCACAGTGGCCGACTTATTTCGCAGGTTGCATCAGAGGCGGGAGTCACGGTCCAACAACTGAGTGAATTCCTCGCCGGGGATCGGACGCTTCGCTCGGATATTCTTGATCGTCTATCGGCGATCGTTGGCGGCTCGCTTGTCGTCGCTGAAAGAGAATGAAAGAGCCTTGCTGGAACACGAACACGACTGTGGGTTGAGCTCACAGTCGACAATCGGGCTTAGCCCGCGATAGAGAGTTGAAAATGTCGATAGCAACGACTCATCTGAGTGAAACTGAAGAACGGCTTGAGCATCATCATGCCGCTGATGCGGATGCCCAGGCCGTCGAGCATCGGAATGTTGACGCTGCGGGACGCCGGCGTGTGTCTGACATTCAAGATGATGACGATGAGCCGACGCCGAAGCGGAAGAAGATTCGGTCGAGCACATCCCACTTGAAGATCGTTCCGGAAACGCTGGAACTGCGCGAGACGTTGAAGGCCCGGACGGCGGTGTATGCCGAAACGCTCGATCGGTCGAAGCCGTTCAACCGGGCTCAGCTTGAAGTGTGGGCTCGCGTGTTGCTGAACGAGATGGGCTTGCCCGAAAAATATCTCGGCTTCACGGCGGTCATGATCGGCAATGCGATCTGGCGACGACAATTCTTGGCGACACCGTTTGAGCGCCGAATGTTGTTGCTGCCGCATTGCCTCAAACACGCGGAAGGTTGTCCGGCGGAGTACACGCAGTTTGGTCTCGATTGCGAACGCTGCGGAGCTTGCTCGATCGCCGACTACAAGGTGAAGGCTGAGCAACTCGGCTACAAAGTGCTGGTGGCAGAAGGTTCCCCGATTGTGCTGAAGATTATTGTCGGCGGTTACGTTGACGGGATTCTTGGCGTCGCGTGCCTCAACGTGTTGGAGAAGGCGATCGACAAAGTTTTGATCGCCGGTGTGCCGTCGTATGCGGTGCCACTGCATTCGGGCGATTGCCACAACACGTCGCTCGATGAAGCGTGGATTTGGGAAGTGCTCGACAAGTACGAGCCGATGCCGAATCCGCGAGTGACCGGATATGTCTCGATCATGCGTTCGGCCAATCGCTTGTTCGACGAGAACTTCGAGCGTCTGCTGCCGCGAGTACGCAGCAAGACTCCCGAAACAGCCGCGTCGCCGCTCGGCCGGACAGAAGATGTTTCTTACGACTGGCTCAAGAGCGGCGGTCGGCGTTTTCGACCGTTCATTACGCTCGCTGCGTATGACGCGGCAACTGGCGGTTCACGTCTGAAGAACTTTGAATCGAGCGATGTGCAATTCGAGTTCTCGGACGCTGTCGCTCGCGTAGCCATGTCGATCGAGGCGTTTCATAAAGCCTCGCTCGTGCATGACGACATCGAAGACGATGACCTCTTCCGTTACGGACGCGAGACACTGCATCGCAGCGAAGGGCTCGGCCCAGCAATCAATATCGGCGACCACTTGATTGGTCTCGGTTACAAGCTGATTGCCGCGAGCCGCAAGGAACTAGGTGGCGATGCCGCGGGCGATGTGCTCGAACGGATGGCTGCTGCTCACATCAAGTTGTGTGATGGCCAAGGGGCCGAGATGTATTGGCAATCGAAGCCAACGCTCGACTTCACGCCGGTCGATGCCTTGCAGATCTATGCATTGAAGACGTCCCCCGCGTTTGAGGCAGCGCTCTATTCCGGATTGCGGATGGCTGGGCCGATCGAAAAGTACGAGCAGATGATTCCGCAGTTCTGTCGACACTTGGGAATTGGCTTCCAAATCCTCAACGACCTGAAAGACTGGCGTGGCGACAGCGACAACAAACTCGTTGCAGGCCAAGATGCACTCGCGCTGCGACCGACCGTCATGATGGCGCTCGCCTGGCAAGCTGCGAATACCGAACAACGCCAACTCATGGAACGCTGCTTCTTCGATCGCGAGGAAGAGGACAGCATCCGATTCAAACGCGTTCGCCGCTTGTTTGAAGAGTTAGGAGTCTTTGAGAAGGCCGAGCGACTCATTGAAAAATCGCGAGACCGTGCGGAACTCCTGGCCGACGATCTTGAGTCCGACGAAATTCGCCAACTGCTCTACTTCCTGGTCGATACGGTCCTCTCAGACGAAGAAGACAAAGACCCACGCGACTCGATGCCAAAGCCCTCGTCTGTGCTAGTGCAGTTGCCGGTAACGACGGTGTAGACGGACTGTTCCCGTTTGATGTCGGTTTGTGTGTTCTTGCTCCGAGACCTGGGAGACTACGGTCTGCCTCACTATTGAAGTCAGAGTTTGTGTCTAACTTTCATTTTGATCTGATCTCCTCTGACCCGAAAACGTGCGCACGGCGTGGTCAATGGCATACACCGCATGGCGTTGTGGAGACACCGGTGTTTATGCCGGTCGGGACTCAAGCGAGCGTTAAGGGGCTGACGCCAGAGCAGCTCAAGCGAGTGGGCGTGCAGAAGATTTTGGCCAATACCTATCACTTGGCATTGAGGCCGGGGCCGGAGGTTGTGGCGGAGTTGGGTGGGCTGCACGGGTTCATGAGCTGGGACGGACCGATTCTCACCGACAGTGGCGGGTTTCAGGTCTTCTCGCTGACATCGCTACGGAAGATTGATGACGAGAAGGTTGTGTTCAAGTCGCATCTCGACGGCAGCATGTTGGAGCTTTCCCCCGAACGAGCGATGCGGATTCAGGAATTGCTCGGTGCGGACTGCATCATGTGTTTGGATGAGTGCCCGCCAGCGGATGCTCCGCGCGAAAAAATCATAGCGGCGGTGGATCGAACGACTCGCTGGGCGAAGCGGTGTCGTGACTCGCATCAGCGGAGCGATCAAGCGTTGTTCGGCATCTTGCAAGGAGCGACCGATCGCGAGTTGAGAGAGCGGTCAGCGGCGGGGCTGTTGCCGCTCGATTTTCCAGGCTACGCAATCGGCGGCTTGAGTGTCGGTGAACCACCTCCGCAGATGTATGCGACGCTCGACTTCACCGCCCCTCTGTTGCCGACGAATAAGCCGCGATATTTGATGGGGGTCGGGACCCCGACTGACTTGCTGGAGGCGGTCTGTCGTGGGATCGATCTGTTCGATTGCGTGATGCCGACTCGCAATGGTCGCAACGCTCTCGCGTTCACGAGCCAAGGAGCGCTGCGGCTGCGAAACCTCAAACATCAGCGTGATCCAGGTCCACTCGATCCGGAATGTGATTGCCCTTGTTGCACGGGGTTCAGTCGAGCGTATCTTCGGCACCTATTCATGACCGGCGAGATGCTCGGGCCGGTGCTGGTTTCTTGGCACAATATCGCCTTTTATCAAAATCTGATGAAAGGAATGCGAGTCGCGATTGAGCAGGGGGCTGCTGCGGAGTATCGAGCGACGCAATTGGCCAAATGGCGGACGTGATCTCGTGCCTGACCCTGGTGAGTGTTGCCGAGATCGGTTCACTCGTGGTTTGACGGTCTTCCGGGCGACCAGTACCATCCCGCCCCTTGAACTAGGCTCGATGTGAGTCTCGTCAGATTAATTGTGGCATTTTGAAATCTTTCGAACGCTCTCCAAGAGAGAGTGTGCTTCTCGCAACTGCGGTCTTCGATTTCCGAGGTTCGGACGAAGTGGCTGCCCGTGAGAGGTGGAAAGGAGCCGAGGAAAACGTGTCGAATATTGTTGTGAAAGACATTCTGGAAGCTGGAGTTCACTTCGGGCACCGCACAAGCAAGTGGAACCCGAAAATGCGGCCGTATATCTACGGCAAGCGAAACCAGATTCACATTATCGATATCAAAGAGACCGTTCGCGGACTCTTGCGAGCGAAGAAGTACCTCGAAAAGGTTGCTTCTCAGGGGAGTTTGATCCTCTTCGTCGGTACAAAGCGACAAGCTCAAAACCCGATTATCGAAGCGGCTCAAGCTTGTGGAATGCCGTTCGTTTCTGAACGCTGGCTCGGTGGCACGTTTACCAATTTCCGGACGATTCGTAACCGTCTGAAGCGGTTGGAAGAACTCGAAGCCTTGGTCACGACCGGCGAAATCAATTCGTACTCGAAGAAGATGCAGTCGACACTTGGTCGCGAACGCGAAAAGATTTTCCGCAACCTTAACGGAATGCGCACACTGAACCGGATGCCTGAAGCGGTGGTCGTGATTGACCCCACGAAAGAGCATAACTGCGTGAAGGAATGCGCAATCATGAAGATCAAGGTCGTGTCGCTGATCGATACCGATAGCAATCCCGACTTGGTCGACCTGCCGATTCCTGGTAACGACGACAGCATCCGCTCGATTCGCTTGGTGTTGCAACACCTTTCGGAAGCGGTTCAAGCTGGTAAGGGGACTCCAGACGGATCGAACAAGGACAGTGTTGTGGAAGAGCCGAAAGCTGTTCCGTCACGCTAGTTGACTGATTGAGAACGGAGTCGCGAATTCGGCTCCGTTCATCAGGTCTTCTTATTCGCTCAATAACGTACCACGGTTAGTGAAAAATAACTTGCGGTGATGGCTGGAGCTGTCACCGCTTTTCGATTTTGAGGAGGAAATAATATGGCTGAAATTACTGCGGCATCAGTTAAGTCGCTGCGAGAGTTGACCAATTTGCCGTTGATGGATTGCAAGCAAGCTTTGACTGAAGCGGGTGGCGATCAGGACAAAGCGGTTGAAATCCTGAAGAGCAAATTCAAGAAGGTGATGCTCAAACGAGCTGACAATGCGACTTCGGAAGGCAGAATCGTCGTCGAAATGAAGGCGGATGGTTCTGAAGCTGCGATGATCGAATTGCAATGCGAATCAGCCCCGGTTGCCGGTGCTGAAGCGTTCGTTTCTCTTGCTCGGCAATGTGCGTTGCAGTTGTTGAACGGCCCTGGTGCGGATTCCCCGGAAGCGTTGCTGGCTCAGCCCGCGCCTGAGGCTCCTGGCAAGACGCTGAATAATCTTTACGAAGACGTGGTCAACTCGATTCGCGAGAAGATCGTGCTTTCACGCATTGTTCGCGTCAGTGGACCAGTCGGTGGGTACGTGCATCACGACGGCAAGCAAGGGGTGTTGTTTCAAGCTGCTGGCGAGAACAAGACTGCTCCTGTTTTGCGTGATGTGGCGATGCACGTCGCGGCCATGAAGCCGACGGCAACTCTGCCTGATCAACTTCCGGTGGAAGCTGTGAATGCTGAACGGGAACGTTTGCGAAGTGAGGCTAAGAAGTCGGGCAAGCCGGACAACATCATCGACAAGATCGTCGATGGCCAGATGAATGTGTTCTACAACGAGCAAGGTGTTTTGATTTCCCAGCCATTTGCTAAGGAACAATCAAAGACCGTCAGCCAAGCCTTGGCTGAATCTGGCCTGAAAGCGGTCAACTTCACTCGTTGGGTGATCGGTCGCTAATTCGCCGTTCCGTTTTAGGATGGCAACAATTAATGTCAGCGAACAGGAGGCTCATGTGCCTCCTGTTTTGTTTTGTACGAGAATATAAGCCATCATCGAGTCATGTCTGCCAACCCCACCGAGGCAAGCTCGGTGGGGGTTGGGATTTGTCATTGGTTATTGATCGTTGGTCATTTTGTGATTTTGAAATGACCAATGATCAACAACCAATAACCAACGATCAATTTCCTCCCCACTTCATTTCCAGGTGACCTTCGATGTCCGACAATCGCCCTTACAAACGAGTTCTGTTGAAGATCAGCGGCCAAAGTTTCTGTCGTCCGGGCGAAACCGGAATTCACATGGACGAGATCACGACCATGTGTCAGCAGATCAAGCGAGTCGTTGATCAAGGAGTGCAGCTCGCGATTGTTTGTGGTGGTGGGAACATTCTGCGAGGTAAAGAATTCGCTGCTGTCAGTGCGGCGATAAAGACGCCAACAGCCCATTACATGGGGATGTTGGGGACTGTCATTAACGGACTCGCGTTGCAGGACGCTCTTGAAAACGCCGGGGTTGAAACTCGATTGCAAACGGCAATTCAGATGGAGCGAGTGGCGGAACCGTTCATTCGTCGACGCTGTATTCGTCATCTGGAAAAGGGACGAGTTGTCGTCTTGGCCGCTGGGACTGGTAGCCCGTTTGTGACGACCGACACTGCCGCCGCGTTGCGCGCTCGCGAGATCGAAGCAGACGTACTTCTCAAAGCGACGAAGGTCGATGGCATCTACTCGGAAGATCCAGAAAAGAATCCGCATGCGGTTCGCTATTCAGAGATTTCTTACCAGGACTTTTTGCGACAGAACCTGAAGGTGATGGATGCAACCGCTATCCATCATTGCATGGAACACAACATTCCAATCGTCGTCTTTAACTACAAGAAGCTCGGCAATGTTGAACGGGCTGTTGCTGGCGAGCGAGTAGGAACACGAGTTCTCGCTGCCGCCGATATCGACAAGAGTTAGCACTCGTAGCACAGGCGGCTCGCCTGTGATCTTGTAAGGTAAGACCAAGCAGACAAGCCGCCCGCTCGACGCCGTTTCCGATCAATGTGCGTTGATTGCGAAGGCTTCCGACGCAAGGTAATGTCTTCGCCCGTTTGGTTTCCGGGATTCATTTTCACTTTCAGCGAGGAACTCTGGGTATGCGCAAGCCATCGACCCGTCGTGATTTTATGAAGAACGTGACCGTTGCCAGCGTTGGCGCGTATGTCGGTCACGGAGTCGTGTTTTCCAAGCAGGCTCTCTCGGCCAACGAGGAAATCAACGTCGCTAGCATCGGCGTCGGTGGTAAAGGGGGAAGCGATTCCGACCATGCGTCGCAGTTCGGTAACGTCGTTGCGATTTGCGATGTGGACCGAAACACGCTCGAAAGCAAAGGGAAGTCCGGCAAGTTCCAGAACGCGGAGAAGTTCACTGACTACCGCGAACTGCTCGCCAAGTACGGCAAGAAGATCGACATCTGCACGATCAGCACTCCGGACCACATGCACGCTCCGGCGACGTTGGAAGCGATGCGATTGGGGATCAGTTGCTACACGCAGAAGCCGCTGACTCGCACGATCTACGAAGCTCGATTGATGGCGACGGTCGCGAAAGAGACCGGCGTTTGCACCCAGATGGGTAATCAAGGAACCGCGCTCGACTCATCGCGTGAAGCGATCGCCCAGATCAAGTCGGGCGTGCTCGGCACATTGAAAGAAGTCTTCGCTTGGTCGAACCGTCCGGTCTGGGCTCAAGGTCCTGGTCGCCGCATGACTTTGGACAAGTTCGCCGAGCAGGCGAAGAAGGATGACGCCGAAAACGCTGACAAGCTCGTCGCGAAGAAGAAGGAAGAAATCGCCAAGGCGATGGAGCGAGTTGATTGGAAGAACTGGATCGGCGTGGCTCCTCAACGCGAATTCTGGCCGGGTATCTATCACACGTTCCAATGGCGTGGCTGGTGGGACTTCGGCAGCGGCGCGTTGGGCGACATGGCCTGCCATCAGTTGACCGTCCCGTTCGCTTCCTGCGGACTGCGCGATCCGATCTCCGTCGTCGCCAAGTCGACCGGTCATGACTTCGACAGCTTCCCGGCCAGCGCGGTTATTAAGTTCGAATTCCCAGAGACATCGGAACGCCCAGCGATTCCATTCTGGTGGTACGACCGCAAGGGTAATAAGCCTCCGATGGAAGTCTTCGAGAAGCACGGTATCACCAAGGTCTCGGACAGTGGCGTGATGATTGTTGGTGAGAAGGGGACCTTCTACAGCACCGACGATTACTGCGGTAACTACGAACTGAAGGGTGTCGAGAAGGTCAAAGTCGATTACGAGAAGGCCGAGAACAAGGGGAACAACGACCTTAATAACATGTACGAGTTGTTCCGGGCCAAGCGAGCCAACGATCCGAAGATTTGCAAATCAAACTTCGTCGACCGAGCCGGCCCGCTCACCGAAACGATCCTGCTCGGCAACCTCGCCGTCTGGGCAGCCGCCACCGGTGGAGCCGACGGTTCCATGGGCGAATGGGGCGAGAAGGTCGAATGGGATGCCAAGGCTCTCAAGGTGACCAACCTCGCGGCGCTCAAGACGCCACGCGTCGCTGACTTGATCAAGCCGAAGTACCCGGAAGGCTATCGGTTGGATTAGTTGATGTCGTTTGAGTTGAGTTTCTAAGTAGCCACGTTCGTAATGACGTGGCTACTTTTATTGAAATTCCTCTCCGTCGTCGTATTCGGTGACCTCAACTCGTTGGTCGAGAATCCGCAATGTGATCGGGATTAGCAGCGATGAAACGATTAAGCTAATCGAAGAGAACAAGTAGCGCGTATCAGGCTCCCAGCGTCCTCTTCCAAAAGCTTGGGCGAACCAAATTCCCAGACCACCGACGATAATTCCGAGGACTGCAGTGGCCCAGTCTGACTCTGAGGTCGATG
>CAIJTL010000114.1 GCA_903823545.1 uncultured Planctomycetaceae bacterium | reverse complement strand
CCTGGATGTTGGAAGATCATCTGCGGTTCCGCATCCTCTTTCTCCACGATAAGCGACTCGAGCTTCCAGACCTTCACGCTGCCGTTTTGCCCTGCAACACAGAGATGTCCTGTGCCTCCTAACCGTGTCGCAGTCACGGCGGTCGCACCGACCTTGAGGGCCTGTGTCACGCTGCCCGTCTCCGCATCCCACACCATCACTTTGCCATTGGTGCCAGCCAGCACTTGTGATCCATCTGAGCTCCAGGCGACCGTTGTTGCCGGCTCGGTCAACCCCGGCATCAATTTCAAAACCTGACTCGGATAGCGGCGAATCGCTCCGTCTCCCTCGGTTGTCAGAAACGCATTGAGACGGCTGGCAATCGCACCATCCGCCACTTCGTCGATCGATTCGATGCGTTCCCGCAAGTGTACGGTCGCGGAGTCGTACACATGCAGATGCTTCTTTCGATCGAGCAGCAAGAAACGCCCGGCATCATCATCACGAATGAGACGATGTGGCACGGACCACAACGGAAGTTCTCCGATGAGTTCGCCGTCCGCGATTGACCACAGACACAACTTTCCTTTGCCGCCTTGCTCCACCGCAGCGGCGATTTGCGTCCCGTTTTTGACCGGTGCAATGCCAATCACATTGCCACCATGCCCCTCGAATTTTCGAATCACCTGACCGGAAAGTTGATGAAGCGTCACCACGTCACCCTGCGAAACGCTCGCCAAGTAAGTGCTGCGAGTGACCAGGATCGCATCCTTCACTCCTTGCTCGTCATGCGGGCGAAGCACGCGTGTGGCGGCTGGAACATGTTCCCACACGCTGCCGTCAGAGCCTCCCAGCCAGACCGTTCCGGCGTTGAGGTTCGAATGAACGGACGCGATGTTGGATGTCTCCACTGCTGATTTCGTGGGGGAGTTCGGCCTCGCGGGTGCGTCTGATTTCACAGCTACGTCTGGCGTTGTCGCTCGCTGAGGTAGAGACAGCTCAAGCTCTTGCAAAACGCCAGCCGTCGAGGCAGCAACAAGACGTAGCGAGTGATCAGCGCCCAGCACGGCGATGCTCCGAGCATCGGCAAGCAACGACGCATCAAGGGAGGCAGCTCCAAGATTCGTTTGCGCGACGAGCTCTTTGGTTTCAAGTTGCCACTGCAAGGCTCGTTGATCGCGAGTTGTGCCGTGTAGCAGTTTGTTATCGCGGCTGAAGGCCAAGCGCCGGATGCCCACTCGATCCGCGTCAAATTTCGCGATCTCTTCACCGGCGTCCGCCAGCACCAAACGCACGGTGCCAGTCGAATTGCCAACTGCTAACAACTTGCCGTCAGAACTCATCGCCAGCGCATCAATTGAGCCATCCAATTTGAGATCCAACCGTCGCCCTGAGCCTTGTGGCCGCTTTTGTCCCGGCCACGCCAATCGCGTTGTCAGTCCATCAAAAGCGATCGCTGAATTCTCTCGGTCAAGCTTCGTTCGATCGAGGACTTTTCCAGACGGAGCCAGTACTCGCACTTCCTTGCCGACCGTCACGGCAACCGCCTTACCGCCAGCCGCGATGGCGACGTGCGACGGCGTCGCATCGAGCTTCAATTCTATCGTCGCCCCGTCGGCTTTCGTGGACCGGATTTGAAGGAGATGATCTGGCAACACCCGCGCGATCCAGCTTCCATCGGTCGCGACCGCCGCCGTTCCTCGTTCGAGCCGACCCAATGTTGCAAAGTCTTCACTAGAGACTCCGGCTCCTTGTTGTTTCTGTTCCAGGCTCAAGAACATGCAGGGCACCCAGGCCGAGTGTACCGAGCCCCTCGAATCCAATCCGATGACGCTCTCGCCCACAGCATCGAAGCCCAGCTCAATCAATCCGAGGCTAGAAAGCGACAAGATTTCTTCTCGCCCCACCTCCTGCGGCGATACCAACAACACCTGCCCCAAGTGATTCGCAACACCAATCAGCGCGTCACCCACAGCTAACGCAGTGATCGTTCCAAAGTCCGAAAGCGATTTTGTCACGACCGGCTTCGGCTCATCGCCGCTCCAAATGCGAAGGTCAGCATTGAAGTCGATGCTTGCGAGCAGTTTTCCGTTCGGTGACGAGCGCAACCACGCGACAGATTTTTGAGTCCCATCCAACCCTGTCGTCTGGTCCGGCCAGGCGGTGAGCTGCGTTCGACCATCTTCGCTTCCAATCGCGATCAGCTTCTCGCGTGGATGGAACGCCAACGTGCGCACGGCGGTTTCTTGGGCCGACATCTCGCCGACCAACTGTCCTGAGGCGACAGACCACAACCGCACAACGCCCGTCGCCGTTCCCGCCGCAATGACGGTCGAGTCATTCGAGAACTCGAACACTCGCACGTCGCTGTTCTGGCCCGAGAGCGTGCGTGGCAAGCCGTTTCCGCGAGCCTCAAACAGCATCAAGCTTTTGTCCTTGAGCAAAACCGCCCCGTAACGTTGATCGGACGACTGACGCAGTAATTCCACCGACTGGGCAAACTTCGCGAGCCGAATGCTCGGAGTGAGCGGCAGGTTCCACAGACGAACTTCGCCTGCGGCGTCTGCCGACAGTACCGCTTTGCCCTCGTTCGCCAATTCCAGCACAGCGATCGCGCCCTGGTGTCCGAGCAGTCGCGTCATAACAACGCCGTCCGTCGGGCGAATAGCCGTCAACACTCCTGACGCACTCCCCGCCAAAAGCCAATTCGACTCTGGCAAAAACAACAGCCGGGTGTATGGCACGTCGCTGCCCATGAAGGAGCGGAGCTTCTCTTGCTTCTCGATGTCCCATAGTGAAAACTCGCCGTCAGCAGTCACGGTCGCGGCCATCTCGTTCGTGCTATTAACAGCGAGCGTCGTGTGTCCGAACTCTCCAAGTGCCACCGCCAAAGGGGGCGTCGGTGGGTACCGCCAGAGCTTCACCGCCCCGTCAGTTCCAGCAGTCACGAAACCTTTGCCCGCTGGGTGATAGTCGAGCGCCGTGAGTGATCCCAAGTGAGCTCCATATCCGCGCTGCCGCGGATCATTTCGCAGGCCGAGTTGATGGTACTCATCAAAACCCGCAGCCACCGCAACGTTGGACCAAAACCGGACCTGACCGTCGCTCGACGCCGACGCCAACTCCGTCCCCTTTGAGTTGATCGCCAAGGCACTTAGGCCACCCGGCTGGTCCGGGAACAGTTGCGAGATTGCTCCGGCCTCCACATCGAAGACACGCAATGAACCAGTCTTGCTCCCGACGGCCAGCAAACGACCATCGTGCGAGATTGCGGTGTGCTGCTCGCGCTCCGTCAGCCACTTCAGATCGAACGCTGGCGGCTCTGCATCTTCCTCAGCATCATCCTTGCCCGTTTTGGTCGAAGCCGTTTTTGCGACGTTCAGTTGAGCGTTGGACTCTCCTGAATCGTCCTCGCGACCGCCGACCTTCTTTGACGTCGAAGCGGGATCGGGTTGAGGCTTCGACGGTCCTGCTTGGGAATCGCCATTTGGCTTCGGGGGGATGACTGGCTTGCTGAAGTCTTCCTTACCGCCGCCGCATCCCATGCAAATTGCAGCGAGAAGTAACAACGCGAAACGCGTTTCCCGGACAAATCTTGCCACTCTCAACATCAACTGGCTGAGGTTCATCTCAACGTCAACTCCACAAGTTCTCGCTCGACCTACACCACGCAACGGCT
>CAIJTL010000113.1 GCA_903823545.1 uncultured Planctomycetaceae bacterium | reverse complement strand
GCTCTGTCTCACAAATCCGTAGGACGGGCACTCTTGCCCGTCGAGCCCTGCAAAACGACGGGCAAGAGTGCCCGTCCTACGGTTCTCAGCCATTTTCTGGACAGAGCCTAGTGGTCGAACAACTTGAGATTGCGGGGGCGTAGTTCGGGACTCCAGGCCCGAATGACCGGCCCTGGAGAGCCGGTCTACTCCGCAATCTCGAGTTGTCCGGCCACTAGCCCGTCTCGCTCAACACAAGCACCAGCCGGTGCGGGGTTCGCGGCGGATGAATTGCGAGGCTTCGGGCGCGTTCGGGCAGTAGAGGTTGCGGGCGTCCCATTCGATTTTCTTGCCGACTCGATAGGCCACGTTGCCGAGATGATTCGCTTCGGTCAGCCAGCCGGAGTACTCGAAGTTGCACGTGGTCGGTGAACCGGTCTTGCAGGCGAGAATCCATTCGGCCATTTGGCCGATTGAAGAGGGGATCGACTTGGAAGGGTGTTGATAGCCCTCGAAATCTTTTTCGGGGAGCAACACATGCTTGCCGTAGTCGGCGAGAAGCATCCCTTTGCTGCCGATGAAGAGAACACCGGAATCCCATTTGGGGATGCCGCCGTTCGTCCAGATTTCTGGCTTGTTGACCCCTTGGTACCAAGTCAGCTTCAACGCAGGCATGTCATCGCGAGGACCGTATTCGTAAGTGGCCTGCATGGAAGCGGGGGCCAGTTCCGGATGCGGCGGCGGGCCGGAGGCTTCGACGGTCAGCGGGGCTTTCAGCTTGAGTGCCCAGAACGGCAAGTCGTTCCAATGACTGCCGAGGTCCGACATCGTGCCGCTCCCAAAATCCCACCAGCGATACCACTTCGGTCCCGGAAAATAGACGTTGTTAAACGGTCGTTCCTTCGCGGGGCCGAGCCACAAATCCCAGTCCAAACCAGCGGGGACGGGATGGACTTCGGTTGGTCGCTCCTCGACGTGAACAATGTCGCCGAACTTCTTCGCATCTTCGGCGCTTTGCCGGCCCCACGCTCGACTGACCCAAACGTGGCATTCGGTGACCGGACCAATCGCGCCGGCTTGAATGAGTTCCACGACGCGGCGGTAGTTTTCGCTGGCGTGAATTTGAATCCCCATTTGTGTCGCGACTCCTGCGTTGGCAGCCGCTTCGCGAATGTGTCTTGCTTCGTAGATGTTGTGAGTCAGCGGCTTCTCACAGTAGACGTGCTTGCCAAGTAGCAGCGCTGGATACGTCGCGAACGCATGAGTGTGCTCAGCAGTGCTGACAACGACCGCATCAAAACTGCCGTCGTCTTCCATGAGTTTGCGAAGGTCGACGAACTTCTTTGCCTTCGGAAACTTCTCGCCGACTCGATCGAGTGTCGGTTGATAGACGTCGCAGATCGCCGTGATGTTCTCATCGGCCAGTGCGGGAAGATGCGCTCCGCCGCGACCGCCGACTCCGATGCAGGCGACGTTCATTTTGTCATTGAGGTTTCTCGCACGCAGAATCGCCGGAGCACCGAAAACTACTGAGGCCCCTGCCGCAGAATGTTGCAAGAACTTTCGACGAGTGAGTCGTGATCGCATCGCTGAGTTCCTTTGTCTGGAGTGAGTTGGTTGGCAGCTCATCTTCTAAGCCGACCCATTTGGCCCGTCCAGTGTCTCGCTTGGGATGACCGAGAGTTGTGTCCGGTCAGCTCCGACCGTCTACTGATCATACGCGGCAAACGCGTCCCATTAAGCGGACGCTCCGAGTAAAGTCTGGAATCTCATCGGCGCAGAGAGATTCCATCTTTCACCGAGTAGCTGAAGCGTTATTCTTTGAACCATGAACACGCTGCCCCAATCTTTGGAAGACTTGAGGCCGGAGCTGATTGAGACGGTGCGTCGGCTCCCCGCGCAGCAATTGCTGACCGTTCGAGATTGTTTGTTGGAGTTAGAGATTCAGCGGCTGGCTGGTGAGATCGACGCAGAATTCGACCGCGCCGATGACGCCGGGCGGCTCAGCCCGGAGTCGATAGAAGCCTCGATCCGTGCCTTTCGAGAAATCAAGCCGTACCGCTGATGCTGGTCGTCATCGACACCAATGTTCTGTTGCGGCTCTTTGGTCGTCGCGTGTTGTATCGCGAGCTTCGAGATGCGCTGCTGCACGGCAAACTCTTTTGGGCCGTCTCGACCGAAATCCTGCTGGAGTTTGAAGAGATTCTTGTCGCCAAGGTCGGCCAAGAGACTTGGGAGCGTCTCCGCCAACTGCTGGAATTTTTGTCGCTCCGTTACGGCACCGTTTGTCACATCGAGCCGACCTATCGCTTTCAAGTCATCGACGCCGATCCCAACGACAACAAGTTCACGGATTTTGCCATCACCGCTCATGCCGATTTTGTGATTACCGACGGCAAGCACTTCGCACCGCTCGCCACTGCCGGGCACAAGCCGAAGCCGATCTCTCCCACGGAATTCATCAGTCGTTTTCTACACAAAGAAGACGACTGAGGCTCGCCGCGTCAGATCTGGCGTCGCAATGCACGGTCAACTGACGTCGCTGTGTCCGGTCTCCTGACCGAGACG
>CAIJTL010000112.1 GCA_903823545.1 uncultured Planctomycetaceae bacterium | reverse complement strand
CCGACCTTCTCGAACGCCTTGTTCCAATACAACGTTCCTTCTTTGATCCAACGTCGGTAACGCACTGGCGTTGTGTGCTCAATGATGAACTCGATCGGCTTGACCGGCGGGCTGAGCTTCAGCGACGGATCGCGTTTCACAAGATGCCAACGATTGATGAATCGAATCTTTGTTTCATCGGTGAGGTATTTGCCGTAATCAGCGTAGCTCGTTGTGAAGTAACCGATCCGCTCATCCGCTTTGCGTGGCTGGTACTGAGTGTTCGGCGTGATCTCGCTGATCGAGTAGTGCAACGTCTGCAACTGTCCGCCACCGGTCGGAACTTCAAAGGCGACTTCCACATTCTTGGTGAAGACTTTCGCCTTCTTTACGGACACCAGACCGGGGTTTCGAATTCCTCCGGCTCCGCCACGTCCGCCCCCAAAGAAGATTCCCGACTGCATGACCAACAGGCTATTGAGGTCGATGATCGGGGAGCCTTCGAGACTCATCGTGACGATTGGCACTTCGGTGATCAGCCGATCGGTGAAGAGTCGATTGACCGAGCTTTGTGATTCTGGATCGCCGCCGGACCGTATGGTGATGTTTGGTTCCATCAACGCGAGCCGTCGGTCGTATCGTCGCCAATAGACGACACGATCACCCGATTGCAAACCGGCATATTGATCGCCGCTCGCGACGGTCATTGCCATGAAGTATTTTTGTTGGAGATAGTCGCGTGGTAACTCTGCCAGAACGTGCGAGTCTTTGGCCCGCACATAAAGGTTGTACAACGCCGAATCACCCTCAGGAGGTGAGACTTTTTTGTAGTCCTTCAGCACATCTGCCGCTGGCGGGAAGTCGGGAGCCTGTGCTCTCGTTTCTACGCTTGCCGCGACAACTACCGCCAGCATGATGCTTGCGATTCCAGCCCAACTACGTCGCCAATCAAAGAGTTTCATTTGCGGACCTTCCCACTCACCGTCTTGGGGACAACGAAAAGATGCTTCGGGAGTTCCCGGAGTGCCGACACGGCGAGTCGGCCCAGGCAAATTGCCCGACCGACAAAATCGCCACAAGTTGCCAAGTCTAGCTGCGGATTAAGCATTGGAAACTGACGATGGCAACTTCAGGCCAATTTTCTTCAGACTTGCTTCAAAACCGGCTCACGAAATCCAAACTCTCCGAGATGGTGAAGTGATGCCAAATTGCATCAAGCCTGTTCATTCTCCCGGTTGAATCGGGCGGACTCCCGGAAAAAACCGCAGTGAGCGAGTCGCCACTCGTCAGCCCTTAAACGCTCCGATATACTGCCGCCACTCGTTATTGGCGAGATGGAGGTGTACTCCCCTCGCCCGACAAAGTCTTGTTGTATCTCTGCTTTATTGGCTTAGCCAAAGGAAACCGATCGTGGCCACAGCACCTTCCACGGCACCAAATGTTGCTCCACCGAAAACCGAAAAGAAACCAATGAACGGAGCCGACGTGCTGGTCGAAGCTTTGGTACGCAACGGCGGCGACACGATTTTCGCCTATCCGGGCGGGGCCTCCATGCCGTTGCATCAAGCGTTGCTGCGTCGGTCGGAAAGCATTCGCACAATTCTCCCACGACACGAACAGGGCGGAGGATTTGCCGCTCAAGGTGTGTCGCGAACAACGGACAAAGTCGGCCTCTGCATGGCGACAAGCGGCCCCGGTGCGACGAACCTCGTGACCGCGATTGCCGATGCGAAGATGGATTCGATCCCGCTGGTCGCAATCACTGGCCAAGTGCAACAAAAGGTGATTGGCACCGATGCGTTCCAAGAAACGCCGATCGTCGAAATCTGCCGCGCGATCACCAAGCATTACTACATGATCACAGCGGACGACTGGCGCGAACCGGAAGACGTTCAACAAGCGATCCGCAATATCCCACGCATCGTCAACGAGGCGTTCTATCTCGCGAAGTCAGGCCGGCCAGGACCAGTGCTCGTGGACTTCCCGCGCAATATCCAGATCGCGGTGCTCGAAGGCGAGATCGACTGGGACCCGCCGATGCACTTGCCGAGCTACCATCCGGAACGCCGTGTGGCGGCTCCGGAGCAGATCAAGCAAATCATGGCGGCGGTCAAGCACGCGAAGCGACCGATCCTGTATGTCGGCGGCGGCGTGATCAACTCCGATGCGGCAGCCGAACTGACTGCGTATGCAAAAAAGACCAACATTCCGGTCACGATGACGGTCATGGGCTTGGGCGCGTTTCCCGGCGACGACCCGCAATCGCTGCACATGCTGGGAATGCACGGAACGGTGTATGCCAATTACGCGATCAACGAAGCCGACTTGCTGCTCGCATTCGGAGTGCGTTTCGATGACCGCGTGACGGGCAAGCTTGAAGAGTTCGCTAAGCACGGCAAGATCGTGCATGTGGATATTGATCCGTCGGAAATCCACAAAAACAAAGAAGCTCACATCCCGATCGTGGCCAATGTCAAAGAGGTGTTAGTTCAACTCAATGCCGCGCTGACCGATGCCGACCTGCCACAGATTGATGAATGGGTCAATCAATGTGCTGAGTGGAAGGCGAAGTTTCCGCTGGTCTACAAAGAGCAACAAAATGAGCTCATTTATCCGCAGGCGGCGATCGAAGAGCTGTGGCGACAGACGAAGGATCGTGACACTTATGTCGCGGTTGGCGTCGGACAACATCAGATGTGGGCTGCTCAGTATTACAAGTTCAATCGGCCAAAACGTTGGTTAAGCAGCAGTGGCCTCGGCACGATGGGCTTCGGTTTGCCAGCGGCGATGGGCGCTCAAGTCGCTCATCCGGAAAGTATCTGCATCGACATCGACGGCGACGGCTCATTCCTGATGAATATTCAAGAACTCGCCACGCTGCACTGCGAGAAGTTGCCGGTCAAAGTGTTGTTGCTCAATAACCAACACCTCGGCATGGTGATGCAGTGGGAAGACCGCTTCATGCAAGGGAAGCGAGCCCACACCTACCTCGGCCCGATTGACCATCCAGAAGCTCTGGGCCAAGGAGACGGCTCAATCGGTGAGACGTATCCGAACTTCACGCAGTTGGTGAAAGGCTTTGGTGTCATGGCTAAACAGGTCCGCAATAAGGCTGAGCTGCCCGCAGCTATTGCGGAGATGCTGGCTCACGATGGGCCGTATGTGCTCGATGTCGTTTGCCCGTATCAAGAACACGTCTTGCCGATGATTCCGGGTGGCATGACCGTCCGCGAAATCATCACCGAATAAGTTCGGATGCTCGCGTAAAGCCAAAAGCAACGTCGCCTCACCTGGGATTCCCGAAGTGATCCCAAGTGAGGCGACTGATTGATCAGCCCGAGGGCTGATGCGATTACGGTATTCAGCGAACGTCTCTGCAAAACTCGCGAGTCTTTTTGTGACTGGCTTACCTTGGCTGGACGTCACGCTGATGTGGCTTGTTTATTTGGCGACAGGCATCTTGAACGATGACTCGTCGTCCGCTTCATCATTTTCGTCGGTCTCGTCGTCATCATCCATGACTGGCTGATGTGGTTGAATCGGAAGCGGCTTCTGGAAACCGTTGGAAGGTGAGTCATCGGCGAGATTCAGAGTCTTAGTCTGCGGACTGGCTGGTTTCACGAACTGTGAAGGACGTCGCTCCGCCTCAAAATCCACTTGTTGGACTAACTCGTCATCATCGCCAGTTGGTCCTGTGATCGATCCGCCTGACGTTGGCATCAACTCGTCTTCGGGCATTGCTCGTAACGCTTGTGGTGGAACCGGAACAACTTTGCCTGGTTGAGCTGGTGGCATTTCAGTCGCTGGCACTGGTGCTGGTGGAGTCGGTTGAGTGGCTCCGGTTGGGTTCGAGTAGGTTGCCGATCCCATTTCCACGGGATCAGGACCATCTGCCACGAATTCGCCCGGTTCTGTCTTGAGATGCGGTGCATCGAACGCGTGGCTTCGGCCCCAGGCTTTTCGCAAAGCTTGAGCATACGACTCTGGATGAGACAGGCTTTCGCTGAGATAGACCTGATCGTCTTGCAGCAGCGTTCCCTTGCGATATTTCAGATCGAGGATCGCTTTGTTGTACTGAATCAAGCTGGCGTAGTAGGCCGCTTCCGCAGTGGCCAAGCTTTGTTGAGACCGCAGTAATTCATCGACTTTGGCTTGACCCGCGTCGTACTTGGCGTGAAACGCTTGCAGTCTTCGTTCGGCGGCACGGCGGCGATTGAAATTGGTTTGAGCCGTTTGGAAAGATGAGTCCAATTGGCGGAAAGCGTTTGCCAATTCATGGCTAACTTCATGCTCTTGCATCCCCAATGCGGCTTTCGCTTTCGCGAGTTTTAGCTCTAAGTTGCGAACTTGTGAGTGAGCCGCTCGGAAGCCAAGCGGCATGCTGAACTGGAACCCCAACCCCCAGCCGTTCTGTTTGCCGCTCAGCAAATTGTCATAGAAGCTGCCGCGAATTGGGGTTGATGCGACCGGACTATCACCAAACAGTTGGTCGCCAACGCCGTTCATCTGGTATCGCGAGACAAAGTCGAGTCGAGGATTCGTCAGGCTTTGCGCGGCTTCCACTTGGAACTCCAGGCTTTGGATGTTCCATTTTTGCTTGCGAAGTTCAACACGTCGGCAGAGTGCTTCAACCAAGCTACTGCGCCAGTCGGGCACGAATTCAGCCGTGGTCGGCTCGTCGGAAGGTCGCATAATACGTCCATCGTTGACGGGAAGCCCCAGCAGACGTCGCAAGCGACCTTCTGAGTTGTAGAGTTCCGCTTGAGCACCTTCCGATCGTGCTCGTGACTCAAAGTAAGTGTCGCGAGCCTGAGCTTCCTCTGCTGCACCACCACCTTCAATTTGGTGTTCCAATTTATTTTTGACTTCACGCCAGATTCTAAGGGTGCTGTCACGAGCCACCATTTCCGAGTCATAGCGTCGGTAGGCTAGGTACAGTTCCCAATAGACGTCTTCCACGTCTTTGGTCAGGCCGATCAAGGCTTGCTCGAAGTCAGCCAGCGCGAGGTCTGTTCGGATACGTGAAATGACCACACCCTGATTGACCTGCGGAACGTTCTGCAACGTCGGACGGCGACTGATCGGACCGGCGATGCGAGTGAACTTCACGCCGCTACCTGCCCACAACGGCTTGGTGAAGTCGAACTCGATACCAGCGAGTCCGGCATTCTGAGTGGCACTCGGATTGTTCGTGTAGACCGAATTGAACACTCGATCGAGTCCCGAACCTGTTCCATGATTGAAACCCTGATACAGGACGTTGTGGCTCATTTGGAATTGCGAGCCTTCCGCGAAGATCTTGGAAATCCCCGCACGGAAGTCGCCGGACTCGGTGATTTGTTGATCGCCCTGGCGAATGCCATTAAAGCTGGTCGTTTCCGAAAGCTGTTCGCTACGCCCCCATAACATGTTGGTGGTGAAGTTCGCATCGAATTCAGAAAGCGCGGCTTCGGGACCGTTCTGGCCGAACAATGTGCTCGAATCTTGCAATGCTGGATCGTAGACCGACTGCACGAAGTCGGGGTTGGTTAGCAAACGGTTACCCGGCGACAGGAACTGGCCGTTGTCACGAATGATTTCGTTATTGCCGAGGGCGGTATGAATCGCCTCTTCAAGGCTGATATTCCAAATCTCCCCTTTGTTTTGGTTACGAATACGCCTTGGTTCGTCAGTAAAGCTGACTTCGTCCGGCGTTTCTTCGTTGACTGCGGGGTAGTCAATCGACGTGACCGTGTCTTTGTAGTGCTGCAACTCGGCCTCACCGACGTAGGTCAGCTTTTTCTCAGATGTCGAACAACCGACGAACAATCCACTCGTGAGCACCAACGTGGCCCAGAATGACGGTCGCTTGGAGGATCGCAATGGCATTGGGAACGCCCTTAAAAACGAAGCTAGATCGCCAAACCTTCGGAGTAGGTATCGGCGGAACAATCGCTACAGCTTTGGTAAGAGTTTCCGGTTATGCGGATTGTTTTGCATCAGCGATGGGCGAGTGGGTGAAATGGGTCGCCTCGGCTGAGTGGCCAACGGCAAGAATTGCAGGTCCACAGACGGTGGTTTGTCTAAGGAGCATGGTTACCGTAGTTGAGCATTCGACCGTTCGCGTTGCCTTTTGATTTGGACGACCGATGAGAGTTTGTAGCGGTCGAGAATCTCCGTTGGCATCTCAGCAGCCCCATTGATGTGGCCGACGCATTTCGGCGAACCGCAGCAGCAGCGAAACGGTTCGGACATGGACCATTCCGTGCTGGGATAGAAGAAAGTGAATTCGTCACCGGGGGGCGATATCACTGACGGCACGTAATTCGTGAGCGTCGACATCGAAGAAGACATTCGGGTCGCACGAGTGGTTGACGTACCGAAGCTCAAAAGGGAGCGGCTCGGCATGTTCGTTGTCACCACATTGCACGGTCCAACGACTTGGTTGACTGTGACGTGGTCCCCAAGACAACGGCGCGATGACGTCGCCACTCTTCCACGCACGCCGTGCGATCAATCCCGATCCAATCACGTTCTTCACGATTTCATAAGGGAGCGTGTAGCGAGCATCACCGGTGCGGCTCGCAAGCCGAATGAAGTCTGAGATGTGATCACCGTAACGAGTCGCGATATCAGGAAGTTGATAATCCGTGCCGCGAATCTCAGTGCGACAATCGGCTGCTCCGCACGAGCATTCAAACGGAGTCATCGCCGGACCACAAAACGTTGCATAGTCGACCGTGAGTTGTTCCCCCGCAGCGACGTTACGTCGCGCGACGAGGTCGAGCCCTTCCAGCCAAGTGTTGGGATCGCAACTGTGATTGATGGGCCGCCAATGCTCCGGATTTTCGTTCCACAATTGGTAGACATTGTCACTGACCGGCCACGCGTAGCGTTCAAACCACTGACGTTTCAGGCCGCGCCAGTTTTGTTGCACATGACGTCGCGAGACCATCGTGTGCGATGTCTCTTCGTATCGAACGACGATTTCGCCACGCGAGATATCACGTATTGCAAATAAGCCAAAGCCTGTCTGGCGATCAAACTGTACCTCCCAAGATTTGATTCCGCGTTGTTGCCGTCGCTTGGCGCAGAACAGCAAATGCTCAAGAAACCCACGATGTCCTGCTGGATCGTTGGCCAGAATAAAATCGGCGCTGCCGTATTCACCTTCCGGATAAAAGATGCCGCAGTTCGGATTGATTTCCAGCAGAAAGATTTCGCCGTCTTGGTTCATTCGTAAATCGCAGCGTCCATACCCAGTCCCTCCGAGTGCCTCAAATGTCAGAGCGGATGCTTCTCGCAGACGCGCTGCGAGCGATTCATCGTCAACAGACTTAGTCTGCATTCCCGCGAAGTTCACCCACTTCAAATCAAAGTGCTTGAACGATTCGCCGTTGGGAAACAGGAATTCAACGGGATTCAGCGCCCAGGGGGCCTCTTCGCCTTCTTTCGCTTCGGTGACCAGGACTGTGAATTCTCGCCCTTCGATGAATTCTTCAATGAGAGCCCCGCCAAACAGTTCGATATGTCGCATGACTTCGAGGCGAAGTTGCTCTGCTTCAGTCACTCGCGAATTCTTGGTCATGCCGATGCTGGAATAGCCATGCGGGTGTTTGACGATCAGGGGAAACCGCAGACGCGCCACGGCTCGATCGACATCCCGCGGTGATCGAGCAAGGACAT
>CAIJTL010000111.1 GCA_903823545.1 uncultured Planctomycetaceae bacterium | reverse complement strand
TACGTTGCATTCACCCACGATGGTAGCGGGTTGATCGCGAAGCCTTCGACGCGATCGGAAATGTCTATAAACACATTGAAGCCCGCATCGCCGCTGAGCTTGTCTGTTCCACCTTGACCGTTGAGCGTGTCGTTACCGTTGCCACCGATCAGAGTGTCGTTGCCCGCTCCGCCCAGCAAGGTGTCGTCATCATCACCACCATAAAGAGTGTCGGCACCCGCTCCTCCATTGAGCGCGTCGCTGCCAGCGAAGCCAGAGAGCGCATCGTTGCCGATGCCGCCCGTGAGTGTGTCGTTGCCGTTGCCGCCATTGAGCGTGTCATTGTCCGATCCCACCGCCAGTGTGTCGTTGCCGCCAGTGAGCGTGTCATTGCCGTCGCGACCTTTCAGCACGTCGTTGCCGACGTCTCCTTGCAGCGAATCGTTCCCGGAACCGCCAATCAATGTGTCGTTCCCCGCACCACCAATCAGTGTCACGTTACCGGCGGTGAAGGCGCTTGCATCAAGGGTGTTGTTGCTGATGCCTCCTGTCAGCGTTGCCGCCTCGATACCAGCGAGCGTGTCGGAGCCGTTACCAGTCAGCAAGACGTTCGTGAGCACAAAGTTGAAGTTGCCGGCATCAACAACTCGATCGCCGATGCCTGCACCACCATCAAGAGTGTCACTGCCTGTTCCACCGATGAGCGTGTCGTTATCGCCGTCTTGGCCGTTGAGTTGATCGTTCGCCGCGCCGCCAACGAGCGAATCGCTGCCGGCTCCACCGTTGAGAGTGTCAGCCAACGTTCCACCGTTGAGCGTATCGTTGCCATCATTGCCGTTCAGCACATTGTTTTTTGTCGCACTGCCGATGAGCGTGTCGTTTCCATCGGCTCCGCTAAGGGTGACCGGTCCTGCCGTGAAGGCACTGGAGTTGATCGTGTTGGCGCTCGCACCGCCGGTGAGATCGGCCGCCTCAATCCCGACAAGCGTGTCTGTTCCTAGGCCGACGAGCTGAGTGTTGGTGAGCGTCATGCTGGCATCACCAACTTCAAACAGCCGATCCGCGGTACCATCGCCGCCATCGATCGAATCGTTGCCAAGACCACCGCTGACGGTGTCGTTGCTGCTTCCTTGGCCGAGCACGATATCGTCGCCATCGCCACCGCTGAGGCTGTCGTCACCAGCGCCGCCTTGAATCGTGTCTTTTCCGCCGTTGCCAAAGATCGTGTCGTTGTCGGCGTTGCCATTCAGATCATCGTCTCCAGCACCACCTCGCAGTGTGTCGTTTCCAACTCCTCCAACCAGCGAGACCTTCAATGCCATCGTCGTCGCGTCGATCGAATCGGCTCCGTCATCGCCAGTGACACTGATGCCAGCCGCGAACAGTGAATCAACGGCAGACAGAACCATCGTGTCGTTGCTCCCAGCGAGTCCCACAGTCAACAACGTCGTCGGTCGCATGAAGTTGACCGGAGTGCTTGAAGAAACGCTCGTCAAACGAGAGAGGCCGTTGCCTGCGGACGCATCATCTGCCAGCGTGATCGAGTCTGCTGCCGAGCCGAATTGATAAACACGATTGACTGACGAAAGCTGATCGACGATCGACTTTGTGAGTCCTTGGTAGTTGATCGTCGAGTTACTTGCGCCGTTCAACAACGCAAGCGTTCCATTTTGCGATGTGAGAAATGTCTGCGTGATGCTCGTAAAGAGAGTCGAACTCCCAGTCACGATCATCGCATCTCCTGACGCTCCAGAACCTCCGCCGACGAACGTGAAGCCTCCCGTAGGAATCGGATTGCCGTTAACGAAATCAATCGTCAACGTGTCGTCAGCCGCCGTCCCGGTGATTGTCAGCGGTTCGACAGGGAACGTGGCGATCAGGGCCAGCGTGTTCGTGTCTGTGACTACGAGCGTTGTTCCACCGACACCCAGCGTCAGCGTGATGTTGGTTGAGCCGTTCGGTAACACGAACGCGTTAAACTGAACTTCATACGCGCCGATGTCTGCTTTCGCGGTGCCGTTGTTGTCTCCGTCAACCGGCCGAGCCATCAAGCGTTGGTCAGTCACGACTCCGGCT
>CAIJTL010000110.1 GCA_903823545.1 uncultured Planctomycetaceae bacterium | reverse complement strand
TCCCACCAAAAGCGACTCAGTTATTTCGTCGAGCAGCTTCAAGAGAAGTACGGGCTGTCGCAGAAGACTGAGTGACCGTCGTCATACGAGTTGTTGGCGAAATTCGACTGTTGCACTCGATCCCTGCTGAAGCGTGAATCACTGGCGTCGCGTTGTTCGCATCGAACCTACCCTTGGATCATTCTGGTTCAATCGGTCGTGACGGTCGTGGTGATTGCAACGACATGTTTTCTTTGTGAATCATGCAAAAGGCTCAAGTCTTATCCAAAGACTGTCTTACTCTTAGGTCGTGTCGCTCGTGTGCCGCATCAGTGATGACGAGCTTTTGAAGTTGAGAAGCCTGCTCGACGCCGAATGCCTAACTCAACTCGCTTACGAGAGCATGGGGAAATTCGGTGCGGAACCTCGCTCACACTCGGTTTAGTTTCTTGGCTCCACCTTTAACACGCACATTTCTTTCCCGGGTTCATGCGGGATAAAAAATCTAGAAATTCGATGACGACCAAAATCCTGACACTCTCCGGCTTGGATGACGAAGAGCTTCGCTCTCGTTGGCGGTATGGCGTACGCCAGCGGGAGATGCTTTCGGTTCTAAATGAGGTCTTCGATCAATTCGTACCTCTGACGGATGACGATGACGGGCTTGAGTTCAATGACGGTAGCCGCGCCACAGACATTGCTGCACCGCATGTTGGCTCGTTCGCTTAGCGAGCGTTTGACAGTCGAGCGCTCCGCTCGATGTTTCAAATGCTGCTCGTGCTTGATCAAACCGTTGTTTAAGCAGCTTTGCGCTTTTTGTTGTTTTGGGTGACGCGTAAATCCGCTGTTAAGGGTTTGGCGATTGCGACTGCCCCGCAGGATTACGGTGTTTTGAGTCAGTTTTGACTGGGCTCACACTGATCAAGCTGCCTGTCACACGCATCTTGGCACGCACTCTGCAATTCACCGCTCTCACTCTCTCACAATGGATCGGTGAACTCCTTGCGAGTTGCATAGCGATTGCGGGTTGAACCCAAACGTCGTTGATCATTGACGCGTCAATGTTGTCGCGCGGATCACATGCTGCCGGCCCAAATGTTTTTCTTTCTCACTCTCAAGGGGACTCAGACATGGTACGCAATTTTGGAAAACTGTTTGGCGATGAAGCTGGCTTCGTGATCTCGGCCGAACTCGTGTTGGTGTTGACGATCGCTGTGCTGGCGATGGTTGTTGGCTTGACCGCCGTTCGTGATTCCGTCACGAATGAATTGAACGACTTGGCTCACGCTTTCGGTTCAGTCAATCAGACTTACAACGTCACTGGCCTGTCCAAGCCGCGCAACTACGGCTGTGCTCATGCCTCGATCGCCGGCTTTGGATTCAACGACAACGCTGACGACTGTGACTGCAACCCGATCCAATTGATCGACGTGGCTGGTAAGCAAGATTCAAGCAGCGGAGCTCGTAACGAAGGGAACAGCTACTAAAGTCGAATGACTGAGTTCGCAAACTGAATTGCTCGTACAAACCCAACCGAGTTCCGGTTGGGTTTTTTTATTGCGCGGAAATGCGAATTAGGCGACATAGCCAAACGTGTGCTGAGCACCTTCGAGCAGCAAACAAGCTCCGCCGCGATCCAATAGGCGTGTCACTTCTGCCTCCGACTCAAGCGGAGTCATGCAATGGCTCTCGACAACGTCGTTCTTCAATCGGCTCAGAAGGTAGACTGATGCCCAATCCGCCGCCGACGCGAGCCTGCTCGCAGGGATCAGGTCAGGGGGGCTTTCGATACGAAGCGGTTTGAGCGCTTCACGTGGTGTTTCACTTTCTCGCAAAAAGGCGAAGCCTTCGCTTGGCTCCTCAGCAAGACTGGTGATCAAGACGATCTTGCCTCGTCGTTGAACGAGGTTACGAGCGGTTTGCAAAGCCGCTCCAATTTGTGCCCAACTTGTTTCGCTCCCGTCAGCATCAACGGCCGCAACGACAACTTCGCAACGTTGTGGTAACTCGACGTGCCAATGCTGTTTGAGCCAAATTCGACCAGCAGCAGTCACCGAATCAAGTGCACCACACAGCAGTCCCGCTGGCTGGTTGCCAACACCTGGGAGTACCTGTAGTCCCATTTGGACCCCCAGCAGCCAAGCCACTTCATCTTGAAGTTGACGAAGCGGGCGGTCGTCTTCAGGACGCAGCTCCGAATGATCTTGCCCGCGCGCTTTCGCCAGTGCGTCAACATTGGAAAGGCCAGGGTAAATCGCACTGCTGGCATTGCGAATTCCAAGGAGTGGATCGAAGCCGACAGAGCCAACCGGAAAAACGACATCCGCATCGACAATCTCGCGAGCCATGTAAATTCGCTCGCCCCCAGCGGAGTTCGCAAGATACGCCTCCCGCTTCTTGTCAGTGGCATCATGAATGACCCACTTCACTCCGCAACGAACTGATTCCGGCAAACCCAATCGTGGATCGGAAAGTTTTTCCGTTTGCCATGATGCAGGTTGCAAGATGGTGATGTCTTCTGGGCGTACGGATCGACGTTCAAAGTGATCCCACATTCCTGCGATCACTTCGGCCGCTCCCGGCGTGTGTCGATCCAATGCAATCGCAATTTTGTCTTCGGGAACGATCGCTAATTCCAGCGGGGGGAAGTCGAGCGGTTGCTGAAGTTGTTCTCGCACTTCCGCTACAAAGTTGCTGCTAGGCTCCGGGGGTCGGTGCCGACGAACAATCCGATTCGGCTCTAGATCAAAATGAAAAGTTTGTCCCTGGCCATAGCGAAGACTTTGGGAGAAGGCACTGCGTGCAGACATAAAGATACCTGAACCGGACGACTTGCTCGCCTTCGACAATGACGAAGCGATACTTAAATGGTGAAACGAATCGAGGCGGACGATAGGCCCGGCTTAGGATCCCTGCAACTGCCATCACCAGCGGTTGCTTCCGTGTGCAAATCGAGAACGAACGGCCGACCTTAAAAACGCTATGAATAGCTGCTGACGCAGCGAGCGATCATGGCTGGTCGCTGTCGTCGAATCACCAACGCAATGCGAGCTCAACCTTGGTGGCAGCGAATCAGGAAATCAATGTTTCAAATAAGGCTTGACGATTAAGACATAATGTCTAAAGTGTGCCTCGCTTTGTTTTCGCTTGCTGCCGCTGTTTGGCGGGTTTCAAAAATTCTGCTGATCGTGGTCTTGGCCTGTAGAGGAACCCATTGATGTTCTTCAACACTCGATACTTGATGTGGGTGTTCGCGCTGGTCGGCACGACGTTCGTCGTGGCCGCTGAGGCTCCACCTACTAAACAAGCGGCCTCACGCTTGACGACCGAGGAGTTGGCGCATTGGATTGATGAGCGATTCGCTGAAGCCTGGCGGGAAGCGAAGATTGAACCGCCTGGATTGATTGATGACGCGACGTTTCTGAAACGCACATCGCTCGACCTGGCTGGTTCGATTCCGAGTGTGTCACAAGCTCGAGACTTTTTGGGTTATGACGGAGAGCATCGTCGAGGGAATCTCGTCGATCGAATGCTCAATGATCCGAAGCGGCCTGAGAAATATGCGGAGCGGACAGCGGCGCATTTGGCGACCGTATGGCGACGAACCTTGGTTCCGGGGAATTCTCCGGAAGCTCGCATGGCGGTCGGGTTGGAGCCGTGGTTGAAGGAGCAGTTCAACGCCAATGTGCCGTATGACGAGTTTGCTCGTAAGCTGGTGACAGCGACAAATAACGGACAGCCTCAAATGGTTGTGAACACGCGATTGGGTGCGATCAACGGCGGACCGACAATGTTCTTTCAGGCGGTAGGAGGCAAGCCGGAGTCTGCGGCGAGTTCTGTGTCGCGAGTTTTCCTCGGCGTGCGCATCGGCTGCGCGGAATGTCACAATCATCCGTTTGCTGATTGGAAGCAAAAAGATTTCTGGGGCATGGCCGCGTTCTTTGCCGGTATCAAAAACGGTGCGATCAATGACTCCGTTGCTGCGACGATTCGTCCGGAGAACAGCACTGTTGATTACACGGCCGCTTTTCTAACGGGCGAACCAGCGAAGATTCCTCGAGATAAACCGCCGCGCGAGACGCTTGCCGATTGGATGGTCTCGCCGAGTAACTCGATGTTCGCGGCGACGGCCGTGAATCGAGTGTGGCAGCATCTACTCGGTCGCGGGATGACCGATTCGGTCGATGATCTCGACAAGGCATCTCCGGCTGAGCGCAAGATTTTGGATGACCTCGCGAGACTGTTCGTGGACGCGAAGTATGATCTGCGGTGGCTGATCGCCGGGATATGTAAGAGCCAGCTTTATCAGCGTGAATGCATTGTGCTTGAGGAGACGGATTCTGAACCGCCTCCCGGATTGCGGCCTATTAAGACGTTATCGCCGGAGCAGGTTTTCAATTCGCTCGAACAGGCGTTGGCGTTACCAGTCGCGAAAGCGGACGGGAGTGCTCGATTCAACGGACTTCGAGATCAGCTCATCGCTCGCATGAACGAAGCGGCGACAAACAATCCCGAAGAATTCAAGGCGGGGATTCCGCAAGCGTTGCTTCTGATGAACGGTCGGTTAACGACGGAGGCGACAGACCTCGACCAAAGCCGGACGTTGCGCGGAGTGCTCGACGCACCGTTTCTCGATACCGAGTCCAAGCTAACGACGTTGTATCTCGCGACGTTCAGCCGACCGCCTCGTGATGAGGAAAAGAAGTTTTTGTTGGACCACATTCGCAAACAAGCAGGTGGAGATAAACAAAAACAAGCCTATGCCGAGATCTTCTGGGGACTGCTCAACAGCCCGGAGTTTGTATTGGAGAAGTAATCGTAGGATGGTCGCCCTCGGCCGTTCGTCCTTGTTCGAAGCGATGTGGGGCGACCGAGTGCGGCAAATGTGCGGTCAAGATTTCTAATGATTGTTGCTCGTCGTCGTCTTTCACTGGGAGACCTCCGATGTCCTTGAACGATTTCAGTCGTCGCGATTTTGTGAAGCTGTCGCTCGCCAGCGCGTTTGGCGTGTCGTATTCCGGGTGGTTACCGAAGATCGCGAGTGCGGCTGAGGCGGCGAAGGAGGTCGGCGGGGCGAAGCACAAGTCGTTCATTCTGCTCTGGATGACCGGGGGGCCGACTCAAACGGATACGTTCGATTTGAAGGTGGGGCACGCGAACGGGGGGCCATCGAAGGCGATTGAGACGGCTGTTTCCGGCATTCAAATTAGTGAGCATCTGCCGGGCGTCGCGAAGCAGATGAAAGACCTCGCGATCATTCGCAGTCTTACGACGGCCGAAGGAGATCACGATCGAGCGACCCGCTTGATGTTGACTGGGCATCGACCTGGCCAAGAAGCGGTGAACTATCCGAGTCTCGGATCGCTCTTCGCGAAGGAACTGGGCGATGAGTCGAACGATCTGCCGCATTACATCAGCGTTTCGCCGTTTCGATTCGGCGATGCCGGCGGGCCGGGCTTTTTGGGGCCGAATTATGCTCCGCTGGTTGTTTCCGGCGACAGCAGCGACCCCGAAGCCCGTGCCAACCTGTCGATCGAGAATTTGAAGGCGCCGGCGGGAGTCACGAAGGAGTCGATGGAAAAGCGGTTCGAGATTTCCAAGTTCTTGCAGAACGAATTCGCTTCCCGCGCGAAAGGTCCGTCCACGAAAGCTCACAAAGCGAACTTCGATCGCGCGATGCGGATGATCGAGACGAACGCGAAGGGAGCATTCAAGCTCGACGAAGAACCGGCGGTGTTGCGAGACAAATACGGTCGCAGCCAATTCGGCCAAGGCTGTTTGCTGGCAAGACGACTTGTCGAACGAGGAGTCGCGTTCGTCGAAGTGGCTCTCAACGGATGGGACACGCATGCCGACAATTTCAATCAAGTGAAGCGCTTGAGCGAGATGCTCGACCCGGCGTGGTCCACGTTGATGGAAGATCTGCGCGAGCGAGGGATGCTCGATTCGACCCTCATTGTCTGGATGGGTGAGTTCGGTCGAACTCCGAAGATCAACGGCACAACTGGCCGCGATCACTTTCCAGTCGCTTGGTCCACGGTCCTCGGCGGTGGCGGAATCAAAGGTGGCCAAGTCATCGGAAATACTGGAGATGCGGGAACTGAAGTGAAGGATCGTCCCGTCAAGATCGCCGACTTCTACGCGACGATGTGTGCGGGGATCGGAGTCAGCCCCGATAACGAAAACCTCTCGCCGGAAGGACGCCCGATTCCGTTGGTCGATCGCGGTGGCAAAGTGATCGAGGAATTGGCGGCGGTTCCCGAGAAGAAGAAAGCGTGAGGCACGTTGTGGCCGGTCTCCTGACCGAGCCACAACGATCCGACCGTAGGTTTCAATGACGGGGAGACCTGCGGTCGGGACAACGTGGCTCGGTCAGGAGACCGGCCACAAAAATCCGGAAGCCAGAGCGACAGAGAGTTAGAGTGAGAACGATTGAATGAATCGGGACGCGAACAAGCTGATGCGGGCAACTCACGAACTAGCGAGCCGTGTCGTCGTAGCCACGTTCGCCAGAACGTGGGTCGGGCGGCGACTCGATCACGTTCTGGCGAACGTGGC
>CAIJTL010000109.1 GCA_903823545.1 uncultured Planctomycetaceae bacterium | reverse complement strand
CACTGCTGGCCGACATGCCCGAACACGCGCTGCCGTTCAATGGCAATTGGACGATCGACGATTGCCGAGTCGATTCCGATCCGAACAACGCCAATCAGTTCCTCATCACGCTCAAGCTGAATGAAGCTGGCGGAGCGGCGATGAAGGCACTCACGAAGACGCATCTCAATCAGCCGCTAGCGATACTCGTCAACAACGAAATCATCACGGCACCGATTGTTCGTTCTGAGTTTGGTCGAGACATCTCCATCACAGGCAATTTCTCTCGTGAGCAGGCGGACAAGCTCGCTGAGACGCTGCGAGCAGGGTTTGCCAAGCCTCGCAATGAGCGGAAAGACTCAGGCGGGCCGCCTGAACTACGGACGTTGCGAAAGCCGACCGTGTTGTTGCCGGATCATTGGATCGTGCAGGCGGTGGGGTTTGATGGTGCGAGCTATGAATTGGTCACGGCTTCCAATCAGAGCTTCATCACCATCCGACGCTGGGATCTCGCGAGCATGAAGTTGCTCAGTGAGATCAAGCTGCAAGGGGACAAGCATGGGCGAGCAGCTCTTCCGATCACGTTGAAGTTCTCGGGCGATCGGCGGCGAGTCATTGCGGCGACCGATGCTTATGTCGGCATCTGGGACGCGGTGACGGGCAAGCTGCTCAAGCAACTGCCGTTCGAGAAGAAGGATGGCATCTATGCCTGCGCCATCGACCAATTGGATTGCACGCCGGATCTCTCGGTGATCGTCGGACATCGAGCGCTGCCCGGTCGCTTAACGCTGTCTTACGACGCGCATGTGATTGTTTGGGACGGAGCCTCGGGCAATGTTTTGCGAACCGTTGTCGACAAAGGGGCGACGGACTTGAAGGCTCTGGATTTGTCGACAGACGGAAAGCGGCTCGTCACGACGAACGGGAGTGGAGCCAAGATTTGGGACACGAGCACCGGGCAGATGCTGCGGTCCATTCCGAATGACAACTCGGAAGGCACCAAGCGGGAGGGCGAGGCTCCCGCCGAGCCGCGAGCGGTGCGAGGTCACGGTTCGGCGGGAGCCTCACCCTCCCTGAGCCATGTTTGGAGCGTGCAACTTTCGCCCGGCGGCAAGCAACTGGCGATGGGCGACATCCTCGGTGTGAAACTGATCGACGTGGCTTCGGGCAGGCTGTTGAAACAACTCGAAGGACCGTATCGCTACAGCAGCAGCGGGAGTCCGGGATTGGTCTTCTCGAATGATGGCGAGCGGCTCGCGCGGCTTGGTACGCAGGAGAAGGGCGACGGCGACAAGCACCGTTACGTCGTTCCGATCTGGTCGACCCGCACCGGCGTAAGGGAGTTTGAATTACAGACGGCAGCGAATGACGCCGCATTCTCGGACGATGGGCAATGTCTCGCGGTCGTGTTCTCAGACATGCAGCAAGCGTTGTCCGTGTGGCAGTTGGATAACGCCGACACAGACGACATCAAGACCGCAGGCCCCGGTCCTCATTCGCAGGTTGATCGCGTCGAAGAGAACGGCCACTACGTCGGCAAGGTGGCTGCGGAATACATCGAGCGGTTCAAGCCGACTTGGGGTGAATCCAAGCTCGGTCTGCAATACGGCATCGCGCTGACGACGCCGCCGGTCAAACGGGAGGGCGAGGCTCCTGCCGAGCCGCAACCTCAACGAAGCTTCCGCAGCGGCGAACGAGTCCCGCTGGTCGTCTTCATCCGCAACACCAGCAACAAGCCGATCAAGTT
>CAIJTL010000108.1 GCA_903823545.1 uncultured Planctomycetaceae bacterium | reverse complement strand
CGTCAACGGCGTGCGCGCACGCCGTTGACGTAGCGGTTAAACGATTTGTGCAATCAAGGAATCCAACAATGACTCTTAACTCTTACTCGCCTGTTCTCAATTGGCTACGTTGGCCCGCAGGCTGGCAGATTGCTGAGGTCACGGCGGTCGCAACAGATTCGCAAGATCGAGTCTTTGTGTTTGGTCGCGGAAATCATCCGGTCACGATTTTCGACCGCGACGGAACGTTCTTGTCGTCGTGGGGAGAAGGTGAGTTCGTTCGTCCGCATGGGATCACGATTGGACCGGATGATTCGGTTTACTGCGTTGATGACCTCGACCACACCGTCCGCAAATACACGCCAGACGGACGCCTGCTGATGAAGCTCGGTACGAGCGGGAAGCCGTCAGACACTGGGGCCACGAGCATCGATTATCGAACGATCAAACATGCCGGGCCTCCCTTCTATTTTCCGACTAATCTTGCGCTCGCAGCGAATGGCGATCTCTACATCGCTGACGGATACGGCAACGCTCGCATTCATCACTTCTCACCGACTGGTGAGCTGATTCGTTCATGGGGCGAACCGGGAACGGGGCCGGGACAGTTTCATGTTCCGCATGGAATTGCGATTGATCAACACGGCATAGTCTTTGTCGCCGATCGCGAGAACAGCCGCCTGCAACGATTCTCGCCAGAGGGCGCGTTTCTTTCCGAATGGACCGATATCGCTCGGCCATGCCAAGTGGCAATCGATGCGGCGGGTCAGGTCTATGTTGCGGAACTCGGCTATCGAGCAGGCATGTGGCCGGGTACCGTCGCCCCTCACCCTGATGCGACGGGAGGCCGAGTCAGCATCTTCGATGCGAGCGGCAAGCTTCTATTGCGATGGGGAGGAGGCCTCAATCCGTGCGAGCCGGGTGACTTCTTCGCTCCGCACGATATCCGGCTCGATTCGCGTGGCGATATCTATCTCTCGGAAGTGGTCTATTCGGCGGGCGGCAACCGAGGTCTCGTTGCCAGTGATTGCCACACGCTGCAAAAGTTTGCGCGATGTGCATAGCGGTCGTGCGATGTCGCGTTAAGCGGCCATCATCGCTCCGCGTGATGAGCCGTACGCTCAGTGCGGTTTGAATTCCCGCAATATCTTGATCGTTTTGATGCACTCGGCTCGTCACGCGGAGTGATGAAGGCTACGTACCGGCGGTATCTAAAGAATCCAAGCACTCAGCAGTCGTCGATGCCGAGTCGGTATTTCATTTCCTCGAATTGGCGAGAGAACTCATCGCTGGAAGAGTGTACGTGCTCGGCTTCGGTGAGGAATTTGATTTCATCGTCGCACTCAAGTCCGTGATCGTTGAGGACTGCTTCAAACTCACTGAGATCGTGACCGTAGATGATTAAAAGTTTGTGCTCGTCGAATTGGACTTCAACAGGAACGCGTGGATTGAGAACGGCGATTCCTGTGCAACCATCGTTCAGAAGCATTTCTTCAAAGTCATAGAGAATGCTTTTGAGGATCGGCAGGTCGATGTGTTCGCGGTACATGTCATCGTGATTGCCGTTGTTCTTGTCGTGACTGGTTTCCAATACGACATCGACTTCGCTGCCAATCGGGTCGAGGAGATCCATGAAGAGTTCAATGACATCTTCTTTGGAGACCGATGCCATCAAGACGGGGATATCGACTCCGGTGCGCTCGTCGCGGTATTTGTCGTGGCGATAGCCAGCTCGCGGAATGACTTGCAGGTCGAATGAAGGGCGGACGGCGTCTGTCAACGTGAAGCCATCGTAGTCAGACACTTTCAAGTGCGTTTCAAGCTGTGCTTCCGAGAGATTCTCGAAGCTGCTGGCACCTCGCGGCGGCTGCCCATCTCGAAACGTGTTCTTGATGAATTTCTTGAGGAAGCCCATCGGTATGTTCTCACTGACTCAGGAAGAGTCATCGCCCTAAGAGGTCCGAAATGTTTGGTGACGAATTGTTGAATGCGGAGGTGGTGAGTCCCCATTCTTGTGTCCTGACGACTGACTCTTCTGGTAAAGAAGCTCAATCATTGGGCGCTCACAAAGCGGTGACGCGATGAGGTGCCCTCAAGACGCCCAACTCTAGCACGCGATCTTGGAGACTCTGTCGAGGCTTGAGTCTTTGATGACAAAAACGAGTGCTGGCGCATGAACAACCGCGAGAACGGCAGTTTGGCGAAAGCTTGTCACGGAGCGAAAAGGTCGGACAAACGGAGACTTCGACGCTTGATCCGGTTGTCCGAGGGCCGGAAATCCGGCACGGTTGACTCGACCGACAATTCGGCGAGAGCGTGTGCGCGAAGTTCAGAATTTGGCCGCAAGTCTGATCAAGCTTCTTGGCGAACGGAAACGCTATTGAAGCCAGCAAATCCGACTTCAGGACCGCATCAGATCGACTTTGCCCTACGACACACAAACAATTTTTTCGATCATCGTGTCGCGGCACAACTCGGTTCGTTCGCCGCTGCCGGAGAGGGCGAAAATCGTTGTGCCGTTTGTGTAGATCAATTGGCCGCTCGGACCACGATCATAGGCCAGCACGTTTTCCGCGACGATGACTTCAGTGTTATCCGTCGTTCGGCGAATCAATTGCCAGTCGCGCGGGACTAAGCCTTCGCCCGTACCTCGTTCGGCCTGACGCAATGCTCGTTTCGTATCGATCATGTGTCCCCAAAGCATGAGAAAGCGATCCTGAGGGGCCGACTGTCGTTGCCCCATCGTGGTTGCCAAAGGCTTTCCGCTGAACATCATCGAGAAGAAATTCAGGAAATATCCAATCGCTCGCAATAAGCGGAATGGAAATAGGCAGATATCTTTGAGGATCTCAATTGGGGCGACGCGCTGATGGCCGTGTGGCTTGTATGGTCGGCGAATAAAGAGGAGTGATCCGTCAGGTAACACCATCGGCTGCAGAAGATCGTTGTGGTCTTCGACCAGGACTGTTTCGACCTTTCCTTCATGGTCCAAATCAAACCGCTCAATTGCGTAAGGGCCGAGTCCGCGAAAATAGCCAGCTTCGTTGCGTCCAATTGCTGCCGATTGGCAGACCAATTTGCGACCTTCGCCCGCGATCCATGACGGCATCTGGTCCAGCGAGTCGCCACCGGCTACGTGACTCCAAAATCGTCCTTCGGAGTCGCTGACAGCCAAATGTGATGATCCATCATCGCGACTTATCGAAATTGCTAGCTCTCCACAATCCGGATGGCAGACTAAATCGCGAGCCACGAACCCGTTTCGATGAATTAGCCGTTTTTCGATATCGGTGTTGAGGTCGTACTCAAACAGGCCGTTGACGTTTTCCATATCGAGAACGTAGAGCAGCGTTCCCGGTTTCGACCCTCGAGCCAAACCAGCAAATCGAATTCGACGTCGAGCATCTCCGGCATCTTCGCCTTCCCACTGGCTCCATCTGGGCGGAGCCATTCCCATGTTTCCCCAAACTCCGCTGCGAGCCCGCCAAGCATTGGTGTTGCGATCTTTGGCCTGACGCTCCATCGCGTCATTGGCAAACCTGCTCTCAATTTCTCGAATCGACTTCCCTAGTTCTTTCACAAACAAACGGCCTTGTGACAAGAATGCAATCGTTGATTCCATATCGTTCGCCTCTGCGGAATGATTCTCCAACGAAAAAACCCCGACCGGTTGATGACACTGATTTGTCACCATCCGGTCGGGGTAAGAACGCTCCTTGTGAGGAGAGTTTTCGCTGCATTTCAGGCTGAATTGCGGCTCAGCTTACTTGCCAGCAGCAGCGGCAGCTACTTTATTTGAAGCCTTCGCCAACCGAGATTTGAGTCGCGATGCTTTGTTTTTGTGAATCAAGTTCTTTGAGCCAGCTTGGTCCAAACGCTTGGAAACTTCAGCGAGCGACACAGGCGTCGCGGTTGTGTCAGTCAAACCCGTTTTGAATTTCTTCACCAGCGTCTTCAGGCTCGACATTTGAGACCGGTTTTGAAGTCGGCGTTTTTGGGCTTGGCGATCGGCTTTGGCTGCATTGC
Source organism: uncultured Planctomycetaceae bacterium (assembly GCA_903823545.1). Lineage (GTDB taxonomy): Bacteria > Planctomycetota > Planctomycetia > Planctomycetales > Planctomycetaceae > SXKJ01. The sequence goes on along the minus strand of CAIJTL010000108.1, from coordinate 775 downwards.
GATTGTTTGGCATGTCGTGATCTGAAAAATCTCAAGGGGAAACAAATGGGTCAGCAACACAAGGCTGCCAAACAGAAGATCAAACTTAGGTTTGGCAAAGTCGGGCGGATTCTAGGGACGCTCTGATTCGATTGCCAGTGAGCGTCAGGTCTTACGCGATTCTGGCCCGGTGCCCTACTTCTTGGCTTCAAAACGGGCTTTAACAGTGGTCCGAATTCCGCCGCGAGGCGTGAAGTCGGCGACGATGGTCATCCACCGTGGCTGAGTGAGAGCCACCAAGTCGTCCAAAATGTGATTGGTCACTCGTTCGTAAAACGCCCCATGATTGCGAAATTGTTGCAGGTAAAGTTTGAGTGACTTCAGTTCGTAGCAGAGTTGGTTTGGAACATAGCTGATGGTCAGCGTTCCGAAATCGGGCTGTCCTGTTTTGGGACACATGGAGGTGAATTCAGGGCACACCGTTTCGATTTCATAGTCACGATCGGGATATGGATTCTCGAACGTTTCAAGAATTTCGCTCGAAATTTCGCTCATTGGATGCCAAGCCTTCTTGCCAAATTACGGAAAGGTGAATTTCAGTGGCGGGATTGTAGAAAGTCGCGTAGTCGATGACAGGGCGCAGACTGCGAATAGGCGAGTTGATGAATCGTAGCCAGAGTCGAAGTTGTGTTACCGATTGACCAAACGACATAGAATGAAAACAGCCCCGAACCAAAATTGGTTCGGGGCTGTTTGATGGCATGTTGTGGTAGGGCGAAGAAAACTATTCTTTCTT
>CAIJTL010000107.1 GCA_903823545.1 uncultured Planctomycetaceae bacterium | reverse complement strand
TCAAACAAGACTTCGGCTGCTGCCTCGCGATCGGTGATGGCCGTTGGAGATTCCTCCAGAATCAAATCGGCGAAGGCAACTCGTCGACGAGCCACGACCTGTTTCTGCGTTGGATGGAAAAACAACTCTTCACCGCTGCGAACCTGAGCCTGCGGCAACCATTCGCGATGTACTTCGGAAGCTTGCCGGACTGTGGCTTCGATGCCCGCTCCATCAATGTCGACACAGAGAAACAACGGAGACTTCTGGACGGCAGATTTCGGTCCCAGCTTAACTCCGCGACCTCCAACCATCAGACCCTTGTCACTCGTGACATCACGTCTTCGAGCAACTCGGTCCGGAAAGCCCGCGACGAGTGCTCGCAGCAGAACTTCGTCGGAAGCGTCTTCGCTCATGCTGGACGCATTGGAAGTACGAGCAAACCGGCGATCGCATTCGCCATGAAGGGACGAGCCAAGTTGTTTGGCCACTTGAGTCAACGTGCGGACTGCGTTGCGATTGATTTCGCCGCATGGTGAATTCGTCTGTCCGGTACTCAGAAAGTCTTCGACGGCGTGCAATCGATCGAGAACATCAGATCGCGAACGATGAATACTTGTGGTGCGAATTCCTCCGCCCTGATTTCCAGCACCGCGATAAGCCCGATCCGCCGACGGGCCGCGCAGGAATGGATCGCGTTCCGACAACATCGCCGCCATCAGGGCTGCTCGATCCGGTTGTCCCAGACGAAACGCCTCGACCAACAAGCGGCCGATGCGAGGAGCCACAGGAAGCTGCACGATCATTTGTCCCAGCGATGTGATGCCTGCCTCATCAATCGCACCCAACAAACGCAGCAGCTTTACGGCATGGTCAATGGATTCCGGCGGTGGAGATTCGAACCACGGAAACGCCGCGATATCCGTTTCGCCCCATGCGAACAGCCGCAATACAGCCGAAGAAAGATCAACGCGATGCAACTCGGCCGCATCGAAATCCGGGCGACGTCGTTGAGCCGACTCTTCCCACAATCGCAGGCAGACGCCAGGCTGAGTACGCCCAGCTCGCCCGGCCCGCTGATCGGTTGAAGCCTTGGAAATGGGGGTGAGTTCCAGTCGATCGAGTCCCACATCCGCATCGAAGTTCATCTGCCGCGCGAGACCGGTATCGACGACGGCCGTCACTCCTTCAATCGTCACGGAGGTCTCGGCGACGTTGGTCGACAGCACGATCTTGCGACGATCACATGGCGAGAGAACTCGATCCTGTTCCTCGGGCGTCATGTCACCAAAGAGTGGCAGCACTTCCAGATTGTGTCGGCGAGAGAGGGGTTCAAGCTCCGTGCGAGTCTTCATGATCTCGCCGACACCGGGAAGAAAAACAAGCACATCCCCAGTCGTTTGCTGCAGCACTGTTTCGATACCGCGAGTCGCAAGGTCTGTCATGTGCTGACGTTCGCCCGCGCGCAAATCTCCGGGGCGAAGATAGTCGATACGAACCGGATGCAGTCGGCCTTCGCTTTCGACGATTGGACAATCGCCGAGATACTTTGCGATCGCAGTCGGATCCAATGTGGCCGACATCACAACAATCCGAAGTTCAGGTCGCACGGTCTGCTGAACTCGCCGCACCATCGCCAAGGCAAGATCGCTGTCGAGCCGTCGTTCGTGGAATTCATCGAAGACGACGATCTCGATGTCTTCCAGAAACGGATCGTCCTGCAATCGTCGCAACAGGACGCCTTCGGTCACCACCAGAATGCGAGTGTCCCGGCTAACCGATTCTTCAAAGCGAACTCGATAACCCACCGACTGGCCAACTCGTTCGCCGCATTCAAACGCCATCCGTCGAGCAGCAGTTCGGGCAGCGATGCGGCGAGGTTCCAGCATCACGATCTGACCGTTGGTTTTCCTAGCCGTTTTGCTGCCAGCCAGCCCGGCCATCAGCAGTGCGGGAGGAACTCGAGTCGTCTTGCCGGCCCCGGCGGGGGCTCGCAAAACAACGCAATTGGCCGTCTTCAACGCGGCCACAAGGTCCGGCAGGACGACATCAATGGGCAGGGACACGGTCATTTTGACAACAAATCAGCGTGAGAATCGGTGGTCGGACGACAAAGGAGCCGGATGATGCGGGTTGGGAGTTCCGGAGGCAAGTGGAGGCGGCGAAAGGGTTTTCGGTCCGAGGTTTTCGGAGGCTCAGGGGCCCTCAAGGTCGAGATC